>JAIORY010000084.1 GCA_021107915.1 Bacteroidales bacterium
CTTGTCATTTGTGATTTTTGATATTAATTTTAACTTTCAGACTTTAAAGACAGACATTAATTAGACCTAATATTCTGGCATTAAAGACAAACCCACATTAGATATAAAATTTTAATATTTACTTTTCATTTTTAAAATAATTATAATAATTTTGTGAAATCATAGAATTATTAATATCAAAAATATATCAATGAATTTACACGAACATCAGGGAAAATCAATTTTAAAAAAATACGGAGTTTCAGTACCTGTCGGATATTGTGCTGAATCACCTGTAACTGCTGTAGAAATGGCATCGAACGTACAAAAAGAAACCGGAACAAAATCTTGGGTGATAAAAGCACAGATACATGCAGGTGGAAGAGGAAAAGGCGGAGGGGTGAAATTAGCCAAATCTCTTGATGAAGTAAAAACAATATCTCGCAAGATAATCGGTATGCAATTGATTACTCCACAAACAAGCAATGAAGGGAAAAAAGTAAGGAAAGTATTGATACAAGAGGATATTTTCTACCCTGGTGAGTCGGAAATCAGGGAACTATATGTTGGGGTTTTATTAAACCGAAGTACAGGTAGAAATATGATAATGTATTCACCAAAGGGTGGAATGGATATTGAAAAAGTAGCTAAGGAATCACCTGAATTAATATTTACTCAGGAAATTAATCCAAGCGTGGGATTACAAGCTTTTCAGTGTCGGAAAATAGCTTTTGATCTTGGCCTTTGCGGAACGGCTTTCAAAAATATGATAGTTTTTCTTGAAGCATTATATAAAGCATATTTAGAATCTGATGCATCATTATTCGAAATTAATCCTGTAGTAAAAACATCGGATGATAAGATTTATGCTGTTGATGCAAAAGTTTCAATTGATAATAACGCTTTGTTTCGTCATCCCGACATTGCAAATATGAGAGACCTTAACGAAGAAGATCCTATTGAGGTTGCAGCCGGACGTTTTGACCTCAGTTATGTTAAAATGGATGGAAATGTTGGATGTATGGTTAACGGTGCCGGACTGGCAATGGCAACAATGGATATTATAAAACTCTCGGGTGGAGAGCCTGCCAATTTTCTTGATGTTGGTGGAACAGCAAACGCAAAACGTGTTGAAGAAGCTTTCAGAATTATTATAAAAGATCCGAATGTAAAAGCCATACTTATCAATATTTTTGGTGGTATTGTCCGTTGCGACAGGGTTGCACAAGGTGTAGTTGATGCTTATAAAAATATTGGTAAAATAGAAATACCTGTTATAGTCAGATTACAGGGTACTAATGCTAAAGAAGGTAAGCAAATAATCGATGAATCCGGTTTAAAAGCTCATTCTGCTATTCTTTTGCAAGATGCAGCAGAACTTATTGCTGAAGTAATTTCTTAGGGATTTTTGGTTTCCCATACGGGCTTGCTTCGCTTCGCAAGTTTCTGGTTAACCTTCCAACTTTTTTTTGAGCTGGGAGGTTTTGTTTTGCAGTTTATGCTTTAAAATCCTAAATCTAAAATCACAAATCCAAAATCTAAAACGGAGTATCTCCCCCATCCATATCATTCATTTTTGAAGGGACAGTTTTAATTGCTTGATTGTTTTCAAAATTTATATTTGGATTCAAATCCGGTGAACTTAAACCATCGCTATCATAATCAACAAACTTAGCGAAATTACTGATAAATCGTAATGGAATATCTTTTAATGCACCATTACGATGTTTTGCGATGCTTATTTCAGCATATCCTTCATAAGAGTTTCCATCTTCATCCTGATCAATTTTATAATATTCCGGACGGTAGATAAACAACACAAGATCGGCATCCTGCTCAATAGCTCCTGATTCCCTAAGGTCGGAAAGGATTGGTTTTTTTGAACCACCACGGGTTTCAACGGCACGACTTAACTGAGATAAAGCAATTATAGGAACATCAAGTTCTTTTGCAAGAGCTTTTAGTGATCTTGAGATTGTGCTAATCTCCTGTTCACGGTTTCCTCTCGCATCACCGCTTCCTGACATTAATTGCAGATAATCTAACATTATCAGTTGAATATCATGTTGAGCTTTCAAACGACGACATTTTGCACGAAGTTCAAAAATTGTAAGTGCAGGTGTATCATCAATAAACAATGGAGCTTCAACAAGTTTATCTATCTTTGAGTTAAGTTGTTCCCACTCATAATTCTTAAGATTTCCTTTACGAAGTTTATCTGCCGGCAGTTGTGTTTCGCTTGATATTAATCTCGTAACTAATTGTATTGATGACATCTCAAGTGAAAATATTGCAACTGCTTTATTAAAATCAATAGCCATATTTCTTGCCATGGATAAAGTGAAAGCCGTTTTACCCATACCTGGTCTTGATGCAATAATTATAAGATCAGATTTTTGCCATCCTGAAGTTACACGATCAATATCAGTAAATCCTGAAGGAATTCCTCGTAAATGTGCTTCATTATCACGACCGGCTTCTATTTCTGCAATAGCTTCAGATAATAAGGTTTTCATGTTATCATAATTTCTTCTGAGATTACTTTCGCTAACAGAAAATAATTGTTGCTCAGCTCTATCAAGCAAATCAAAAACATCTGTAGTATCTTCAAAAGCATCTTTGATTATATCAGAAGATATTCTTATTAATTCCCGTTGAATAAATTTCTGAGTAATAATTCTGGCATGATATTCAACATTTGCTGTAGATGCTATTCTGTTGGTTAGTTGAGTAATGTAATAAGCACCGCCAACAATTTCGAGATTTGCATTTGATTTTAATTGATTTGTAACTGTGAGTACATCAACCGGTTCTGATTTGGAGAATAATTCGCTAATGCTTTCAAAAATTATTTGATGTGCTTCTTTATAAAACATCTCAGCTTTTATGATATCAATAACTGCTGTAAGTGCATTTTTCTCAAGCATGATGGCTCCGAGAACAGCTTCTTCAAGTTCAACAGCCTGAGGAGGTATTTTCCCGTGTTCTGAATATGAAGGACTTGAAATAATCCTTCTCGTCCTTTTTTGTTTGCTTTCTTGTTTGAAATTATTCTTTCCTTCCATATTCCAAAATTACAACTTTTTATTTTTTCTTTTAATCAAAAAAATATTATTTATCAACAACTACAATATTAATAATCAATCTTTTAAATAATGAATCGCAAATTTAGGATTGTTTGCCAATTTGGGAAATGAGTTACTTGATACTTGATTCTTGATACTTGATACTTGATTCTGGATTCTTGATACTTGATTCTTGATACTTGATACTTGATACTTGATTCTGGATTCTTGATACTTGATACTTGATTCTTGATACTTGATTTTTGATGCTGGATTCTTGAACCGCTTAGCGCCTTGGAAGCGCTTAGCGGATGGTCAACAAACTCAAAACCTAAAACCCGAAACCCAAAAACCGATTACCGATTACCTATAACTGAACACTGGAATCCATCAGATCAACAAGGGTTCAGGCAAAAAAAAGAGGCTTTCGCAAAATTACAAAAAGCCTCTTTTTGATTTAAAGCTATCTTTAAAAGAAGTAATAAACCCCAACAAGGAATCTAAGATTTGAAACTTCTTTTGAATTAATTACTGTTCCATCAGTATCCGGAGTGCCATAAGCAGCAGTAGTATATTCAACTTCACCGGAAAATCTCATTTTCCCTGAGTTAAAAATTATTCTTGGAGAAATACGATATAAATAATCAATATCTCCACCTCTTGCATATTTATCACCAACTATATCAACATCACATCCCATATTTTGGCTATATCCTACAAATAATCCGCCTTGAATTTTTTTCCCATTTGTATGAATATCAGTCCAAAAAGAAAGTGTTGTAAGTGGAGTATATTCAAGATAATTTTTTATAGTATCAGTAATACCTGTAACTGCATATCCACCAATCATAGTCATACTATACATATCTTGTCCATAAACACCTTCCATTTTAATAGTTATTGCCGGAATTTTAACTTTTAAAAATGCCATAGTTGAAAGACTGTTAGCAGTTTCATCAGTAATAAACATACTGTCAGTCAAAAGTCTTGGTGTCAATATTTTATAATTAACACCTGCACCAATAAGGAATTCATTTCCGTTTTCATTTTTTTTATTGTATTGAACTGTCATGTTCATTTCAGGAATAACTGAATTTCTGAGATACTGTGTACCTGCTCCTTCCGGACCCGTACTTACAAAATCTCTTTGCGACATTGCAGAAAGTTTGATTTTTAAGTTACCAAATTTTTGAGTAAGACGAATTTGAGGATTACGTGAAAACGGCTGGAAAGGAGCTCCTGTATTAAATGATACTGTTCCCGGAAAACATTCAGTTATGAACATGGAATGCCAATATTGTCCAACAAGTAATTCGGTATTTGTCCAGTTAAGTTTTACAAAAGCATGTCGCAACCTGAAACCATTAATATCTGAAACATTTGTTGTTCCTCCTCCAGGTTTTTCTACTTTTATATCTGAATGACCAAAGAAAGCACCTTCGATTACAGCAGATGTTTTTGCACCAAAGGCATCAGGTCCTGTAATCACACCTTTTAATCTTGTCTGTATTGAAATCATGTTAAATGTAGGTGTGGCATTAATATCGTTTCCATTAATGTCAAAACTTTCATTTTTTGGGTAAAGATAAAATTGTCCTTCACGTGCAGCAACATATTGTCTGGAATCCCAATAGATGTCATTTTTTACAAATCCGTGAAACTTAATTCCGAACTTTTGATCTTGAGCAATAGATATCATTGGAAGTATTATTACCAATGCAATTAATAAATGTTTTCTCATAATTTTTAGTTTATTTATTTTGGTTTTTATTTTTGCGCAAATATAGTATTATTCTAATATATCAATAGTGTAAATTTTGGTTCCCTGATTAGAAAATTGATTTAATACAAAAAACTAATAGAACCTGTCAATAAAAAAAAGCGAACTTTATTCAAGTTCACTTTTCTTATTTAGAATTTATGATTGTTTTATTTTACTTCAAGTAATTCTACTTCAAATAAAAGCGGAGTATATGGTGGAATATCCTTCCCTTTTCCGTTTTCACCATAAGCAATTTTTGAAGGAGCTAATAAAGTAGCTTTTCCGCCTTCTTTCATCAATGCAATAGCTTCGTCCCATGCAGGAATTACTTCGCCTTTTCCAAGAGTAAATTCAAATGGTCTGTTGGCATCTTTTGAAGATTGTAATTTAGTTCCGTCAAGATAATACAAAGTATAATGTACTTTTGCTTTTTTTCCAACTTCGGCTTGTGCACCTGTTCCTGCTTCAGTTTCTATGAAATATAAACCGCTTTCGCTTGGCTGAACAGTAACACTATTATCACTTAAATATTTTTTAATTTTACCACTTTCAGCATTTTTGTTCACTTTTTGTTCCTTAGCTTTTTTCTGTTCCTGTTGCTTTTTAAGTATAGCTTGTTGTTTTTCATGCTCAGCTTTAGTTGTTATATCAACTAATTCGACATTATAAATTAATGTAGCAAAAGGAGGGATAACATTGCTTTTTCCTTTTTTACCAAATCCAAGTTCAGATGGTACAATTATTTTTGCTTTTCCACCTTTTCTTAAATTTTTAATACCGATGTTCACTCCTTTGGTATCCCAATTTTTTCCAAATTCAAATTCCATAGGTCTGTTTCTCTCAAATGTAGAAAAAATAGATTTTCCATCAATCAAACTAATTGCGAAATTAAGTTTAATAAAATCAGTTTCCTTGACTTTTCTACCTGATCCTTTTTCTTCTTCAATATAATAAACACCTTCGGTAGGTTTAACGGTAATATTATTTTCTTTTAAATAATTTTCTAAAAGAATTGGTTCTTGTATTTTCAAAGAATCCGCTGTTTCTTGTTGTTCTTTTATGTATTCTGCTTGTGTTTTTAATGAAAGTAATTTTACATCAAAGTATAAATAACTACTACTGTCAATAAAATCAGGTAATTGAGGTGCACGTGCTACTTTTGTAAAAAAAGAGTCGGCACTAATAATTAAAGTTACACTATCACCAACAGACATTAGAGCAAGACCTTCAAAAAGACCACCCTGAAAAACAGGTGCTCGCATTGGAATTTGAGCCGGTTCTTTAATTCTATCAGTAGAAAATATTACAGAATCTTTTGAACCATAAGTCATTGTCATTGTAAGTATATCTCCATCAACAGGTTTTTTGCTTTCATGTTTTTCTCCATGAAACTTATAATATAATCCGGTTTCAGTTTTCTTATAACCCGGAAATTCGGACTGACATGCAGCAAAACTGATAGTTATTAGTGCAATAATTAGTAAATTAAGATTAATTTTTTTCATTTTTTCCATTTCGTTATTTTTATTATTATTGATTAGTTTATTGATTTACTATTAATTCCTATTATTTCAACATCATATATTAATGTGGATTTCGGAGGTATTTTATCAAGATCACCTGCTAATCCAAAAGCAAGGTGCGAAGGTAAAATAAATTTTGCTTTTGCACCAAAATTTAACAACAAAATTCCTTCATCAAGTCCTTTTTCAATATAAGCTTTGCCAACAATACATTTCCTAACACCTGATAATTCTGATGAATAGCAAGTTTTACCGGAAAGCAGTTGTACTTCGTAATTCATTGTAATGGTGTCATTTACTTTAATTTTTGTGTCATTGCCATGATGATAAATCATGTACATTAGTCCAGAGCCGGTTTTTTTCATTTCCAATTTATGCTGTCTGACATAATCCATTATATTTTGCTTTTCTGACTTTACCGAATGTTTATTAGCCTCTATTAAAGCCTCTTTTAATCGTTTATTATTTACAACTTTTTTTTCTGTTTTTTTGTTATTACAATCAGTAAATAAAAATAAAATAGAAAAAAGAAAAAATGTAATGTATTTGATTTTCATAAATTTAATTTTTCCTTATAAAGAGGTAATAACTTTTCAAATTTCTTAAGAGTATCATCAAGTGATAAATATGAATTTGCGCCTGCAGCATTTTTGTGTCCGCCTCCTTCAAAATGTTTTTGAGCAATTTCATTTACATAAAAATCACCTTTTGATCTAAAAGACAGCTTTACAGCATCCTCTCTTTCAACAAACAAAGCCGACATAATTATTCCTTTCATCGAAAGAGGATAATTAACAACATTCTCAGTATCTCCTATTTGGTAATTGAATTTTTTCAAATCATCAGCCGATAAATAAATATAGGCAGTTGAGTATTCATCAATAATCCTGAGTTTCTCACTCAAACAATATCCTAATAATTGTAAGCGATCTTTTGAAAATGTATCATAAATTAATCTGTGAATATTTTCACCATCAACGCCAAGTTTAATAAGATAGCCGCTGGTTTGGTATGTTTGTTCATTATTACATAAGTAGCTAAAAGAGCCTGTATCGGTAATAATACCGGTATAAATACATTCAGCTATTTTAAGATCAATAAGATCTTTGTTACCAAATTGGCATATCAAATCAAAAACAAGCTCCGAAGCAGATGAAGTTTGCACCGAAGAATAAACAAAGTTAAATTGTTCTAAATCAGGATCAGGATGATGATCGATAAGAATTTTAACTGCATTAGAATTAATTATTGGATTTTTAATATCTTTTACTCTATCAAGTGAATTATAGTCGAGACTAAAAATAATATCGGCATCCTTGAGTAAATCAATACATTCATCATGCTGATTTTCTACAATCAAAATATTTTTAAAGCCAGGAAGCCATGATAAAAAATCAGGAATACCATTTGGAATTATCACATTAACCGTATGACCCTTTTTAATAAGATAATGATACATAGCAAGTGACGATCCAATAGCATCTCCATCAGGGTTTACATGAGAGGTAATAGCAATATTTTTTGGGGTTTCTAAAATATTTGCTATTTCAGTAATATTTAGTGTTTTCAAATTGTATCAATTTTGATTTAACTTAAAATCCGCAAGTGTTTTTTTGTTAGCCGCTAATATCGCTAATTAACGCAAATTTAACTTCACTCATTTTGGTTAAGGAAAACAAGTTCTGTTTTATGGTTATTCGCACATTCGCTGCTATTTTAATATTTTATTTGCGTTTTAATAAAAACACAAAAGTATTAAATAATGTTCAAATTATTTTAACGATAAAATTAAAGTATTATTTTTACGCAAAATTTAATAAAAATCAAATATTATGACCGGAAACAGAACATTTTCAATTATTAAGCCTAAAGCAGTTAGAAGCGGATATATAATTCCAATCCTATCAAAGATACATGAAGGTGGATTTAAGCTTATTGCAATGAGGTTTACTCAGTTAACACTAAATCAAGCACAAGATTTCTATGCTGTCCATAAAGGAAAAGCATTTTATGAGGATCTTTGTGAATTTATGTCTTCAGGGCCTATTATAGTTTTATTACTCGAAAAAGAAAATGCAGTTGAGGATTACAGAAAGCTTATTGGGGCAACAAATCCTGACGAAGCAAGTGAAAATACAGTAAGGAGTTTATATGGTTCTTCTGTACAGGAAAATGCGGTACATGGCTCCGATAGCGATGAAAATGCCGAAATAGAAGGAAATTTCTTTTTTAGCGCAACGGAACGGTTTTGATAATAATTGTAATTTCTGGTAATTGGTTGTAATTGGTTGTAATTGATGGTAATTGATGGTAATTGGTTGTAATTAATCGTAATTGGTTGTAATTGATGGTAATTAATCGCAAAGGATTTGTTCCCATTATTCCCCTTATTTCCCATATTTCCCATATTTCCTATATTCCCAAATTCAAAAATTCTTATTAATAATTTTTGAATTTTATTCAGGATAATATTCCTTAAAAGAATTATCGCGATATAATACGATGATCTTTTCCATCTTCTTTTGTTTAAGTTGATTATTTTCTGATTCATTTTCTAAAAAATCATTATTAACACGCTTTTTAGGGCTTTTAGGCGTTCTTTCCGCTTTTTTATAAGCATGTATGTCTTCTGAGTGGATAGTAGTTGTATCCTCAGGAAAATGGATTTTATTGTTACTTATTGTGCTTTTTGCCAAAATATCTCCTTTCCCCAACAATAACCAATTGGTATCAATATCAGTATATGTTTTTAATATCTTTTGAATAAATTCAAGACTGGGTTTATTTCTTCCTGATAATACATGTGAAATACTTGATCGCTGTACACCAATTTCATCAGCAAATTTTGCTGAAGTCAAATTCTTTGTACTTAATATTTGTGAAATTCTTTTTAGCATAATTATAAAGTATTTTAATATTTGGTTACAAAAGTAAACAAAATATAAATTACATTTGTAATGTATTGGAATTTACATTTGTAATTATGTGTTTTCTCTTTTAATTTAGAAATCATTAAATATATTTTTCTTCTACATCAACCTGTATAAGTACAATATTTAAATATATACTTATTATTGAATAAATACGCAGCATAAATTATTTATCTTAAATTATAACTTTAGATACAGGTTATATTTAACTGAATTATAATTATATATAATTACTATAATTCAAATTCTATTATAATTAAGCATTTTCAATAAATATTATTTTTTTTATTAATTACATAAAATAATGAAATAGATTACAAATGTAATTTTATACTTTACTAAACTGATTAAATGATACTTATGTTTTATAATGCAATATTGATTACATTTGTAATTAATGAATATTCATGTGAATATTTGTGGAATATTATTGAAATAATTTAAATATTTATCAGATGAAAATTGTTTATGGAATAAAATATTTTCATCTGATTTAATTGTATTGAAATTTAAAATCAACAATATAATTATTATAAATATCCTTCCCTACCCCATTTATAAATATCAATACTTAATAAGTTTTGCTGTTGAAATATCAGTATCTGAAGTGATTTTAATAATATATGTTCCCGAGGCAAGATAACCAATTCTATTTATAGTAATTAAATTATTGCCTGAATAAAAAAGTTCCTTATTAAAAGAAAGCATTTGTTTTCCGGTAATATCAAATAATTCAACCAAAACTGATCCTGAATTATTGATTTGATATACAATTCCTACTTCATTTTTGAATGGATTAGGTGATACTCTATCAATTTTACAAATATATTTTGTTTCAGGAAAATAATTGCCTGCTTTAACGAAATCCGGTATTCCATAACCATAATCATTGTTAGGATTATGATAATGAGAACCACTTTGTTGAAGTGCATTAATAATATCCATATTAGAATAATCCGGATGAGATTGCCAAAAACAAGCACACATACCCGCAATTATTGGTGATGAAAAAGAAGTTCCGTAACCATTAGCAAATCCACCGCCTGAACTTGCAACTATTGCAGGTGATCCTTGCGCTACAACGTTTGGCTTAATCCTTCCGTCGAAAGTTGGCCCATGTGAACTAAATCCTGCAAGAATACTATCAGGAGCAACTGCTCCAATCGTAAATACACTGTCTCCATCAGCTGGTGCTCCGATATAATACCAGAGTTCTCCCCCACTGTTTCCTGCACTGTTAACAACCAATATCCCTTTGCTTGCCGCAATATCAGCACCAATTGATATTGGTGTTGTATTTCCATCCATGTCTTCGTAAGTATGATTTTGTGTTGGATCATCAAAAGTTGTATATCCTAACGAAGAATTAATAATATCAGTTCCAACACTATCAGCAAATTCAGCGGCTGAAACCCAGTTGTATTCTTCTATAATATTTTCAGGGGCTTTTCCATTTGCTTCCTCAGAACGAAGTAACCAATAGCTTGCTTTAGGTGCTGTACCAATCAACTGTCCGGGAAAATTTCCTCCCATAGTCGAAAGTACACTCGTCCCATGACCATTATAATCGAAAACAAATGTTCCCTGAGCTACAAAATCTCTTGTGCCTAATATCTGATTATTTGCCCACAGACTATCGAAAACAGGTAGATTGTCAACATTACGAAAACCAGCATCAAGAACTGATATTACCATTCCCTGACCACGAAAACCGGACTCGTGCAATGAAATACCGCTTAACATCTTTATTTGATTATATGATTCTCCATAGTCAAATTCGCCGTTTTTTTGGGAAATATTTTGAGGCACCAAAGGAAAAATAGATTCATTTGCAAAAAATGGCTTTGAATATTCTTCGACTGTTTTATTTCCCTGACTACGTACGTTTGCTACATAAGGAAGTGCTGCAATTGCATCAAGAGCCGACTGATTGGTTGTATAAATAGTAACTCCGTTAAGCCACTTTGTTGGATTTAAAATTGTAACACCACATGCAGCTACACCGCTTAAATAATCAGGATTTACAGGCAAATCTTGTACGCTTATCAATATTCCTTGTGTATTACGGCGGGCTATTGCTCTTTGAGTTAAAAACTCATCAGGATTATTTATTGAATATGGAGAATTATCTTTATCAGTAAACTGAATATAATATTTATCAGGAGCAATTTGCGAAAACAAAGAGTATGTTACTAAAAGAAAGATAGTTATTAATAAGGTATTTTTCATAATATTATATTTTA
>JAIORY010000268.1 GCA_021107915.1 Bacteroidales bacterium
TTTCTCAAAAACTAATATTCTTGTTGAAGAAGGAGAAAACGGGAGCGTGAAATTTCTTGACAATCTTGATGGTATAAATCCTACAAGTAAAATAATTGATTGCACAGGAAAATTTGTAACAAAATCCTTTGCTATCGGGCATCATCATGTTTATTCAGCACTTTCGAGGGGAATGCCTGCTCCAAAAAAAAGCCCAAATAATTTTCTTGAAATATTAAAATATATCTGGTGGAAACTTGACAAAGCTCTGGATAAAGACATGATAGAAGCAAGCGCATTAGTAACCGCAATAGCTTGTGCAAAAGCCGGATCCACCTTTGTAATTGACCATCACGCATCACCAAATTTTATTGAAGGCTCACTTGAAGTGATTGCCAAAGCTTTTGAAAAAGTCGGAATCAATCACTTGCTGTGTTATGAAATTACGGATAGAGATGGAATTGAAAAAGCAGAATCGGGTCTTGCAGAAACAGAAAATTACTTAAAGCAAAATCAGGGTCTTATTGGCTTACATGCTTCTTTTACAGTTGGGGAAAATACATTGAAAAAAGCATCAAACCTTATGAATAAATACAATTCCGGCATTCACATTCATGTTGCTGAGGATAATTATGACCAAGAACATTGTATTGCAAAATACAACAAAAGAGTTGTTGAAAGATTGAATGATTACGGGATTCTTAACTCATCAAAAACAATTCTTGGACACTGTTTAAAAATCAATGAAAATGAACGGAATTTGATTAAAAACTCAAAAGCTTATGTTGTTCAAAATACCGAAAGCAATCTTAACAATAATGTGGGATATTTTAATTCGGAAGGATTAGGTAAAAACATTATGCTCGGAACTGACGGTATGCACAGCGACATGATAAGAAGTGCAAAGGCTGCATATTTCGTAGGACAGGGTTTTGATAATATTGTTGTTACAACTGCTTATAAGAGATTCAGAAATGTTCATAATTATCTAAAAACAAATAGCTTTAAAGGTGATAAAGAAAATAATCTTGTCGTTTTTGATTATGACAGCCCAACGGAAATGAATGAAAATAATTTCCTTGGTCATATTATTTTCGGTTTGAGTTCAAATCATATTCAGCATGTAATTTCAAATGGGAAATTAATTTTGGAAGACAGAAAAATTAAAACCGTTAATGAGGAAGAAATTTTAGATTTCTCGAAAAAAATGGCAAATAAGCTTTGGGATAAATTGTAAATATGGAACTGCTAATTAAAAACGGAATAATAATAAACGCAAACAATAGTTTTGAGGCAGATATATTATGTAAAAACGGTAAAATTAATAAAATTGAAAAAAAATTAAAACCTAAATCAAAACCTGATATAATTGTTGATGCAACAGATTGTTATGTTTTCCCAGGTGGTATTGATCCTCATGTTCACATGCACTTACCAACTCCTGCAGGATTTTCTTCAGATGATTTTTTATCGGGTAGCAAAGCCGCATTATTTGGCGGAACAACAACAATAATTGATTTTGTTACTCCGAAAATTGGTCAATCTCTGCCCGAAGCTCTTAGTGAAAGAAAAAAGGAAGCTTCAAACTCAATCATTGATTATTCTTTTCATGTAAGTCCCGTTGAATGGACAAAAACAAGCAAGCAAGAAATCAAATCCATTATTAAAGATAAAGGCATAAATTCATTTAAAATTTACATGGCTTATAAAGATACTATTGGTCTTGATGATGAAGATATTTTGAAAGTCATGAAAGCTGTTGGGAAAGCAGGAGGAATAGTTACTTCACACTGTGAATTGGGTGATGATATTAAAAAACTTAAGAATTCCTTTGCGGAAAACGGAAATCTCAGTCCCGAATTTCATCCAAAATCACGTCCGGCAGAAATGGAATCTAAAGCAGTAAAAAGAGCGATTGAACTTGCAAAAATTGCTGATTGTCCGCTTTATATAGTTCACGTATCTGCAAAGGAATCATTAAAGTATATTAAAAGAGCACAAAAAGATGGACAAAAAGTTTTTGCAGAAACTTGTCCTCAGTATTTACTATTAAATGATTTGAAATACAAAGGTGAGTTTCATAAAACTGCTCCTTTTGTTCTTAGTCCACCTTTGCGCAAACAAGAAGATAATGAAGCGCTTTGGGAGGCAATAATTGATAGAACAATTCAAACAATTGGTACTGACCATTGTCCATTCATGCTCAAACAAAAAGAGTTTGGGTTAAATGATTTTAACAGAATTCCAAGTGGGGTAGGGGGCGTTGAACACAGACTTGCTTTGCTTTTTACTTTTGGTGTGCTTACAAACAGAATTACATTAAATCGTTTTGTTGAGATAATTTCGACACAAGCTGCAAAAATATTTGGACTTTATCCTGCTAAAGGTGAGATAACTGAAAATTCAGATGCAGATTTGATAATTTGGAATCCTGAAAAAGAAAATATTATTTCTGCAAAAACTCATCATCAAAATTGTGATACTAATATTTTTGAAAATATTAAAACAAAAGGTGCTGTAAAATATCTTATTAAAAATGGTGAAATTGTAATTCAGGATGGTGAATTATTAAAAGAAATAAAAGGTAGTTTTCTGAAACGATAATTATGATAAAGTGTTATTACAAAATTGCCACAGATTCATAGATTAAAAATGTAATTCTTTGAATTATACTAATCTGTGAATCCGTGGCTTAATATTTTTTCAAACCCCTGCTCTTTTCAAATTCCTATCTAAAATGTTTCTTAAAATTTTAGAAGGATATTTGAATTTATTTGTAAACATCATAGCAGCAATTATATAAGGTTTAAATCCGGCTTCGTGATAAGTTTTAATTCTGTATTTTTCAAAAACATCCGCATTTACTTCACCACTTTTGCAAGAAACGCCCGAAATATCAGCAGGAAGGCAGTGCATATAAAGAGCATTTTTGTTTTTTGTAAGATTCATTTTTTCTTCATTATACTCCCAATCTTTAAACTTTGCATTTTCGGCAAGGCATGATTTTTCAAGATTATTAAGACCGGTTTCATCACCTGTTTTTAATAAATCCGTTCGCGTTAGCATGATGTGAAAAGGAGCCCAGCTTTTGGGATAAACAATGTCGGCATCCTTAACTGACTCCTTCATGGAATGACTGATATTAAATGAGCCTCCACTATTTTTTGCGTTGTTACGGGCAATATCAACAATTTTAGGAATAAGGTCATATCCTTTTGGATAAGCTAATTCAATGTTCATTCCGAAACGGGATATCAGAGCAATAATTCCCTGAGGAACAGACAATGGTTTTCCATAACTTGGCGAATATGCCCAGCTCATAACTATTTTTTTGCTTTTCAGATTTTCGAGTGAGCCAAAATATTTTATCAAATGTAAAAGATCAGCCATCGATTGAGTGGGATGATCCATGTCACATTGAAGATTTACAATTCCGGGTCGTGATGACAATACATTATTTTTATAACCCTCGTCAAGAGCATCAGCCACTTCACGCATATATTTGTTTCCTTCGCCAAGAAACATATCATCACGAATTCCAATAAAATCAGTTAAAAATGAGATCATATTTGCAGTCTCTCTGACTGTTTCGCCATGAGCAATCTGAGATTTTTCTTCATCCATATCCTGAACTTCCAAACCTAATAAATTGCTTGCCGAAGCAAAAGAAAACCTTGTTCGTGTTGATTTGTCCCTAAAAATTGAAACTGCCAATCCCGAATCAAAAACTTTTGAAGATATATTTTGCTCTCTCAATTGCTTGAGAATATCAGCTACTTCAAGAATCATCAGCAAATCACTTTCACTTTTCTCCCATGTTAGAAGAAAATCTTTTTTATACAAATTAGATTTTATCTGTTGTAATTTTTCAATTTTATTTTTGAGATTCATAATTTTTCGATTTAAATTAGCAAAAGGATTTGCCACAGATTTTACTAATTAAAAAGATAATTTTTTAATAATCTGTGAATCTGTGGCATTATTTAGTTTTTACTGTTTTTCATTCATTTCATAAGCAAAAGCAGCATAAAAAGCAGATGCAACAACCAAATCATCAATAAGAACTTTTTCGTTTGGTGCATGTGCCAGCACTTCATTTCCCGGACCAAAACCTATTGTTGGAATTCCATAAATTCCATTAATTGTTACGCCGTTTGTCGAGAAAGTCCATTTATCAATTTTTGCATCTTTTTTATAAAGATTTCGAAATGCCTTAACTCCGGTTTGAACAATTTTATGACTTTCAGGGATTTTCCATGTAGGATAATACTTTTCCATTCCATACTCCAGCCCTGTGTATGCTTTTTCTGAATAGTTAAGAACTGTAACTTCTGCTTTCATATCCTTAATCAATTCCTCAATTTCCTTAACAGCAGATTCTTTTGTTTCTCCCCACGTCAATCTTCGATCAAGATGAATCCTGGCAAAATCCGAAACGGCACATAAAGAAGGACTACCTGAAATAATTTCGGAAATTGTAATACTTCCTTTTCCAAGAAAATCATCATGTTTGAGATGTTCATTTAATTTTTCGATTTCAAGAGCTACGTGGGAAGCCATATAAATAGCATTTTCGCCACGCTCGGGAGCAGAGCCATGTGAAGAAACTCCATAAAAACTTACATGCATTTCCATTCTCCCACGATGTCCCCGATAGATATTCAAATTTGTTGGTTCCGTGCTAATTACAAAATCAGGTTTTATTCCATTTTCTTCAATAATATATTTCCAGCAAAGCCCGTCACAATCTTCTTCCATCACGCTACCCACAAAATATATTGTCATATCTTTATCAAAACCCAATTCTTTCAATATTCTTCCTGATGTAACAAATGATGCCGGCCCACCTTTCTGATCAATTGAGCCTCTTCCATGAACAAATCCATTTTTAATTTCACCTCCCAAAGGATCAAAATCCCAATTCTTAATATTCCCAATATCAACAGTATCTATATGACCATCAATTGCGAGGATTTTTTTACCACTTCCGATTCTGCCAATCACATTTCCAAGTCCGTCAATTTTAACTTCATCAAAATCTGCTTCCTCCATCTGACGTTTTAATTCCAACTGAACTAACTTTTCATCCTTACTTAAAGATTTTATTTTAATGAGTTTTGATAAATTCTCGGCTGTGTAATTTCTATATTTTTCCGAAAGTTCTTTGATCTTTGAAAAATTATTTTTCATTTTACAAATATTAATATTCTGATAATTTACACAAACTTATGAAAAATAACCATGTGAACTTCCATTATTATTTTTGAATTTATTTTTTTACAAATTCAAGATTTCCTTTTTCTAAGGAAATATATTAAGTTTACAATTTTATAAAAGGAAATATTTTTTAATCCAAACATCCGTAAATGTTATATCTTATTTCAGCAATTATTATTTCAAGTGGAATATTAGTATTATTCAAATTTTTTAAGAAAATTGGCATTGACAATATGCAGGCTATTACTATCAATTACTTAATTGGTGTAATATTCGGGTTTTTAGTCTATCCGAACGAATTTTCCGTAAGATCAATAATAGAAGCACCGTGGCTGCCTTATGCAATCATCTCAGGTGTACTTTTTATTATTACATTTTTGCTGTTTGCATATTCTTCACAAAAAGCCGGAGTTGCAATAACTGCTGTATCAAGTAAAATGTCGGTAATAATTCCGGTTTGTTTAGGTGTGATATTATTAGATGATTCCATGGGAATTTTAAAAATCACAGGAATTATTGCAGCTTTATTTGCATTTTATTTTACATTGAAAAAAGGCAAGAAATTAAAAGTTTCTTCTGCATATTTTTATTTACCATTTTTTCTGTTTTTGGGCAATGGTACTATTGACAGTATTTTGAAATACACAGAACATCATTTTGTAAAAGATGATACACTTTTATTTCTATCAACAATATTTTTTATTTCATTGATGATCGGTATAATAATTTCCACAATAAAGTTCTTCAAAAACAAACAAAAATTAAAATTGAAAAATGTTATTGGAGGAAGCATTCTCGGCTTAATGAATTTCAGCACAACTTATTTTTTAATAATGGCAATGGGAGTATTTCAAAGTTCTGTTTTATTTCCGATAAACAATGTTGGTATTGTTGCATTATCAGCTTTAGCAGGATTAATAATTTTTAAAGAAAAATTATCTTTGATCAATTGGATCGGGATTTTATTTTCAATCTTTGCCATATTGCTGATTTCATTTAGCATGTAATACTTTAAAATTCCATATATATTTATACACAATTTTTTTAATTGACAAAATTATAAAATGCGTAAATTGTTTTAATTCCATAAACAATTGCTAATTTTGATTTTGCAAAAAAATCTTCACTAATCAACTGAAAAATTAATAAAAAAGAAAAGATCAATAATTTTGACAACTATAAAAGATACCTATAAAACAATTACAAAACAATCTACCGGTTTTTATAAAGACAAGGGCAGTAAATTTATTGCTGAAGCTGTTCCGGTTGACTCAGAAGAAAAAGTAAAAGAAAGTTTAGATAGAATAAAAAATAAATATCACGATGCACGCCATCATTGTTATGCTTATTGCTTAGGTTTTGATAAATCTGTTTACAGAACAAATGATGATGGAGAACCATCGGGAACTGCCGGAAAACCAATTTATGGTCAAATCAGGTCAAAGGATTTAACTAATATTTTAATAGTTGTAATAAGATATTTTGGCGGAACAAAACTTGGCGTAAGAGGCTTGATTAATGCTTATAAAGCAGCCGCACAAGACTCTTTAGAAAACACAAATATTGTTACAAAAACTGTAAATGATTTATTTAGAATTGATTTTCAGTATCCACTAATGAATGATGTTATGAGGATAATTAAAGAAGAAAATCTACAACAATCAAATCAAAAATTTGAAATTTCGTGCTCATTAGAATTTTTTATCAGAAAAAAATATTCGAAAAAAATATTTGAGCGATTTAACAAAATAAATAATTTAGAAATAACTTATTTAAGGACAGAATAATCACTCGATTTTTAGCAAAACCGATTATTCACCTCATACAACAAAAAAAAATAAAAAACAATAGCAAAAATATTTTTTTTTAAACTTTTTTTGTTGCACATTTGTTCATATCAAAATTACTACTATCAAAATTATATAAGTATATTGATTTTCAGAACTTATATAAAAACATATTGACTGAATTTGTAAATATTATTAAAAATTATTTTTAGTTACTATTAAATTAAAACATAAAAGTTATTTTTTAAATGGGAAAAAATTACACTGAAATATGGGAAAATTGTTTGAGCATAATAAAAGACAATATTCATTACCAGAGTTATCAAACATGGTTTGAGCCAATAACTCCGATTAAACTAAAAAACAATATTTTAACAATACAAGTTCCCAGTCAGTTTTTTTATGAATGGCTTGAAGAGCATTACATTAATCTTTTAAAGAAAACAATCAAAAAAGAATTAGGCAATGAAGGTCGTCTTGAATACAGCATAATAATGGATAATTCATTTAACAATTCAAAACCTTATACCATTAATATACCAACCAGCGATAGAAGAGCAACAAAAAATCCTTCAGTTACAATGCCAATCGATCTTAATAGAGGTGGGAAATCAAAAGACATTCCAAATCCATTTATTATACCGGGTTTGAAAAAGATTAAAGTTCAATCGCAACTTGTTGAAAACTATTCATTTGATAATTTTATTGAAGGTGATTGCAATCGTCTGGCACGTTCAGCAGGTTATGCTGTAGCTGAAAATCCCGGCAAAACATCATTCAATCCCTTATTAATATATAGTGATGTTGGCTTAGGAAAAACTCATCTGGCTCATGCAATAGGACTTCAGGTTAAAAATAACTTTCCTAATAAAATTGTTCTATACGTAACCACAGAACAATTTACAGGACAATATATCGAATCAGTTAGGAATAATAATCAAAACGATTTTATTCATTTCTATCAAATGATAGATGTTTTGATAATTGATGACATTCAATTTATAGCAGGTAAGGAAAAAACACAGGATGTATTTTTCCATATTTTCAATCAATTACATCAAAACGGAAAACAAATTATTCTTACTTCAGATAAACCTCCTGTTGAAATGAAAGGCATGGAGCCACGCCTGCTTTCAAGATTTAAATGGGGGTTAGCTGCTGACCTTCAGATTCCTGACCTTGAAACACGCATTGCTATTTTACAAAAAAGATTATATTACGATGGTATCAAAATGCCATATGATGTTATTGAATATCTTGCTTATAGCATATCCACTAATGTTAGAGAACTTGAAGGAGCTCTTATCTCTATTCTAGCTCAATCATCACTTAACAAAAAGGTAATCACTATTGAGCTTGCCAAGAAAATGATTGACAAGTTTGTTAAAAGCACATCTCGCGAAATATCAATTGATTATATACAGAAAATTGTCTGTGATTATTTCGACATCACACTTGATATGATAAATTCAAAAACAAGAAAGCGAGAGATTGTTCAAGCAAGACAAATAGCCATGTTTTTTTCTAAAAGACATACCAAATCTTCTTTGGCAACAATTGGATTACATTGTGGTAACAAAGATCACGCAACAGTACTCCATGCATGTAAAACTATTAATAATTTAATTGATACTGATAAGCAATTCAAGATATATGTTGAAGAGCTTGAAAAGAAAATTAAATTATAATATTTTCGGTTATTATTTGTTTTATTATCATAAGTTTTGTAACTTTATAAATTTATATTCTATCAAGAATAGATTTATTCAAAGCAATAACAATAAAAACAGAGCAATATGAAGAAGATACTATTTATAAGTTTAGGAAATATTTGTCGCTCTCCTTTAGCAGAAGGTATACTTAATAACAAAATTGAGAAATCAAACAAGAAAGCTATTATAGAATCGGCAGGATTTGAGTCATTTAACATAAATGAACCACCACAAAAAAGAGCAATTAAATTCGCTAAAAAGAAAGGAATTAATATTTCTGAAATGCGATGCCGGCTATTTACTGCTGAAGATTTTGATATTTTTGATGAAATTTATGTAATGGATTCAGGGAGTTTTCGTGAATGTCAATATTTTTCACGTAATGAGAAAGATATGAAAAAGGTAAAATATTTGATGGATGTAGCATCTAAACCCAATAAAACAGTACCCAATCCAAACTATTTAAGTGAAGGTGGTTTAGAAAAAACATATCAAATGCTTGACGAAGCATGTGAAATAATTTCTAATTCGATTTAACAAACTGTAAACTTCTGAAAATAGGAAAATAAAAACTTGAATACATTTATTAACATCGTACCAGACCAAAATACTATAGTTCAAGCCGCAAATAGGATTAAACCATATATTCATCATACTCCGGTGCTTACCTCCAGTATTATTAATAATATTTTTAATGCTGAATTATTTTTTAAATGTGAGAATTTTCAAAAAGCAGGTGCTTTTAAATCAAGAGGTGCAGTAAACACTGTTTTTTCATTATCAGATGAACAATTAAAAAATGGAGTATGCACACATTCTTCAGGCAATCATGCTCAGGCATTAGCACGGGCGGCAAGGCTTAGAAACACCAAAGCATATATTGTTATGCCTAAAAATTCGCCTATAGTAAAAGTAAATGCAGTAAAATACTATGGAGGAAAAATTACATTTTGTAAGCCAAATTTAAAAGCCAGAGAAGATACTCTAAATATAATAATTTCAAATACCAATGCTACAGAGGTGCATCCATATAATGACAACAGAATTATTGCAGCTCAGGCAACTGCTGCCAAAGAATTAATAGAAGAAACAGGGTTTCTTGATATTATCATGACACCCGTTGGTGGCGGGGGTTTACTCAGCGGTACAGCACTTTCCGTACACTATTTTTCTCCCAAAACAAAAGTAATTGCTGCTGAACCAGAGAAAGCTGATGATGCTTTTCGTTCATTTTATCAAAGGAAACTAATACCATCAAAAAACCCTGATACTATTGCTGATGGACTGCTTACTTCACTTGGCACAATTACCTTTCCAATAATCCTAAAATTCGTTAATGAAATCGTTACAGTCTCAGAGAATGCAATAATTGAATCAATGAAACTTGTATGGGAAAGAATGAAAATAATTATCGAGCCTTCGTCTGCCGTACCAATTGCCGCTTTACTTGAGAAAAAAATTGATCCTACAAATAAAAAAATCGGAATTATTCTTTCTGGGGGAAATGTTGATCTTGAAAAACTCCCATGGAATAAATAAACAAAATCATGAAGAAAAAAATCGGAAATCTTTACTTAATACCTTCAAGCATTGGAAGTCAGGAAATAAGAAAAATACTTCCCGAATACAATATTTTAATAATGAATCAACTTGATGAATTTATAGTTGAAAATGAAAGAACAACCCGAAGATTTTTAAAATCTGTAGGTTATACACAATCACTCGATAAACTCAAGCTCCATATTCTTGATAAGCATACAGATTTTGCAGAATATCCTTCTTTTTTAAATTCTGTATTAGAAGGAAAAAATGTTGGCCTTTTATCGGAAGCCGGAGTACCTTGTGTTGCAGATCCCGGAGCATCCATCGTAAAAATGGCACATCAGAAAAATATTAAAGTAATTCCACTTACAGGGCCTTCATCAATAATTTTATCATTAATGGCATCAGGATTTAATGGTCAAAATTTTGTTTTCCATGGCTATCTTCCTATTGAAAATTATGCAAGGGCTAAGAAAATAAAAGAGATTGAAAAAACAATATTCAGAGAAGATCAGACTCAAATATTTATAGAAACTCCATATAGAAATATGAAGATTCTAAATTCTCTTCTCGAAAACTGTTCGAATAAAACATTATTATGTATTGCATGTGATATTACTCTTGACAGCGAATATATTGAATCAAAGTCAATTTATAAGTGGAAAGAAAACGCTCCTGAGATCAATAAAAGACCTACGGTTTTTTTGCTTTATAAATAATTATTGAGCTTGTTTTTGTTCAAGTTCTTCTTTCGTAGCTTCTCGAATTTCAAGGATAACACCCTCAAAATAGAGGTCTTCACCAGCTAAAGGATGGTTAAAATCCATCTTCACTTTATCATCAGAAACAGAAATTATTTTTCCATTTAATTGTCTTCCTTGATCATTTTGCATTGGAACAATATTTCCAATTTTCAACATTTCTTCATCAATTTTGTCTTCAACTTTGAAGACATCTTTTCCTAATTCAATAATCATGTCATTATTATACTCTCCGTAACCATCTTCTTTTCGCAAAGAGAACTCAAATGAATTTCCTACATCAAGTCCTTTAAGATTTGATTCGAATACAGGAAGTAGCCCTCCAACTCCAAATAAATAAACAAATGGTTTTTCTTTATCAACTTTTTGTATAATTTTTCCGGTTTTGTCTTTTAATTTTAATGTATAAG
>JAIORY010000309.1 GCA_021107915.1 Bacteroidales bacterium
TTTGATAATGCCGGAGAGGCGCAAGCTCCAAATCATCCTGTTTATAATATTAATTGGTATGATGTTGTGAAATGGTGTAATGCAAGGTCAGAGAAGGAAGGATTAACTCCTGTTTACTTTACTGATTTAACACAAAACACAATTTATCGAAACGGGCAAATTGACCTTGAAATCAACTCTGTGAAATGGGAAGAAAACGGTTACCGTTTACCAACCGAAGCGGAATGGGAAAAAGCAGCACGCGGAAACCTTGTGGCAAATCATTTTCCCTGGCCAAGTTATGGTGGTGCATATTATGATCATATTGATGGCAGCAAAGCAAATTATGATGGCAGCTACGACCCTTATGAAATGGAACCCGTCCCTACTACGCCTGTTGGATATTATGATGGAAATCAAATACCTGCCGGAATTGATATGGCAAACGGATACGGATTATATGATATGACAGGTAATGTTATTGAATGGGTGTGGGATTGGTATGATAATGAATGGTATAGTAATCCGCAAGCAAACGAACCCGACACAAAAGGACCACCGGAATCAACAATGGGCTGGAAAATCCTTAGAGGTGGTTCGTGGCATACAGGTCAACTTTTTGGTTTACGATGTGCACTCCGGCTTCCTCAACATACACCTGATTACATCGGGCCGGCATTAGGATTTAGATGTGTAAAACGAGATATAAATAGTTCAATTGAAACAATTCAACCGGAATATGGATTAAAGAATTATCCTAATCCTTTTTCACAGTCAACAGTAATCGGTTATCAGTTATCAGTTTCAGGCAAAGTTATTCTGAACATTTATAATATTCTTGGCAAGGAAATACAAACTTTGGTAAATCAAAAACAGCAAGCAGGTAAACATTCAGTGGTTTGGGATGGAACCGATGATTCAGGAGAAAATATTGATTCGGGAATTTATTTTTGTAAATTGAATATTGATAACAAACCGGTATCAACAAAAAAAATAATATTACTGAAATAAAAATTATCCTCCCTTAATGAATAAGGGAGGATAAAAGATATGAAAAAGCAGAAGCACAAAACCTCAATAATATTATGCTATTTTATTTTTAGAAATTTCTTAGCGATTGAATAACCTTTGTTACTGCTAATTTGAATGAAATATACCCCAGGCTCCAGCATACTTGTATTAAAGCTAATATCTGATGAACTATTAACATTTATTTTATGATCTTGTATGATTTGTCCTGTCTGATTTAGAATTCTGCAACTAAGCTCCTGATCCTGTGAAGATATACTTAAATTCAAAATATCCTGTACAGGATTTGGATAGATTTCCATTGAAGGAAGCATTTCATTAGATTCAATATCAACAAGCTGATTAGCATAACCCAGTTCAAGGGCAAACACAAGGTCGTTCTGTATCATGCCTCCAAGTATCATTTCAGATCTTAATTCCATCTGACGAATAAATAAACCTCCTGCATAATAACCAGACGTAGCCAGTGTGGATACATCAATCATATTTCCGGTTTGAGACTGGTTGGGAATATCATATTTAATGATAATTGCACCGGTACTATCCTGGCTAAATCCCCAAAGGAATGGTCCATCCGGTGAATTATTATCATAGGAAAGCCCACTAATAATATCAAGTGTTATTCCTGATGGCAACCATGAATCAAGGATGTTGCCTTGTATATCCATTTTATAAAACATTGGAGACCAACATTCACTTGCCCATAATGCATCACTATCAGGATCATAAGTCATACCACGTATCTGAAATGAAGTATGGATTACGTCAATGAGTACCTTATTATCAAGATCCAATATGTAAAAAATAGAGTCAAAAGGGCTCCCATAATAATACTGTCCGTCGTACGCCAGATCTCTTATATGACTAACACCCGGAATTGAAAATGTATCATGCAGAACTCCAAACTCATCATACCTGGCAAAAAGATTACCATACCATTGTGTTACGAATATATCGGTTCCATCGGTATTTACACCGTATTCGCCGGCAAAAGCTATGCAGGGAAATGAGAACTGAAGGTTTATAGAATCCCTGCCATTAATTGCATTAGGATTTACATTAATATTTGGCGCAATTTCATCATGATTTTGTTGTGCAAAAGCATTTAACCCAAATAAACAAATTAAAATTAGTAGAATGTTTTTCATAATTTTTTTGTTTTAATTAATAATGATTTTATTTTTTTGATTATAACATATATGAGTCTATTTGATTGAGAATGGTTGTATGATACCAACTTATTTTTCTAAATTATATTTAGTGCTTGTCCATAAAGTCACGCTCTAACAATTTAAGATTTTAGAATTCAGATTTAAAATTTTATCAACATAATTAACTTTATGGACAGACACTATTTAATTATAACAAATTTCTTAGTGATTTTAAAACTATTCTCCAACTCAATATTGATAAAATAAATGCCTTTTGAAAATTTATTAGTACTAATACTTATCCTATTCAAACCTATTCCCAGTTTTTGAATATATGAGTCAATTGTTTTTCCTGTAATAGAATATAAGGCAACTTTCACAATTTCTTCTTCCATAACAGCTATTTCAATGTTGGCATTGATATTTGCAGGATTTGGAAATACGTTACTTATAAAACGAATATTTTCAGGAAAATCATCATCTATTCCTATCTCAATTTCATTATCTTTAATTACGAAACATAATCCATCAATTGATGGGTTGTTGTTATCAATAATAAAAAGCTGCGGAGCCATCTTCTTACCTATTATTTCACATAACAATTTATATGTTCCATTTTCAAGTTGGTCAAAACAAAAATATCCAAGGTCATCTGAATAGTCAATTAAAATGCACTCATCTGAGTTGTTTAAAAGCAGAAATTGTATATCACTTGCAGGTGTATAATTAACATCTTTATCTTCAAAATAAATATAACCGTTAATATATCCCGAACCTATATTAGAAGGAGTAATCTGAATCAGGTTAATATCTTCATTATACATATTGTTCTGTAAAAAAATAGTCGGAGAATCTTCCCAGTGATAAACATCACCATAATACGTTGGAATATAATCCTCATAGTAGGAAGAATTGATTGAAGGTTTACTAATTAAATAATAATCCCCGCTCTCACAAGGATAGAAAAAGAAATATCCATATTCGTCAATTTCTACAGTATGTTGAAGTGTAATACTATCTCCATCTGATATATAGCTATATGTTTTTCCTTCATCAAGTTTGTATGTTCCTGCAAAAACATTACCACCCAAAAGTAAAAGCTCTTCAATAATAGCAGAAGCAGGTCCTGCCGAATCAGATTCGCAAACAAAAGCCCCCAGCGTATCTTCATATACTGCTGTAACATGATATTGATATGTTCCATGGCTTAGATTCAGATCAACAAATGTTGTATCAATTACCAGACCGGTGTTTAGCAAACTGCCATCCCGATAGACGTTGTATCCTGCAAGTTCAAATACCGGAGGAGGAGGACTTATATCAGCCAGTTCAAGTCCAAATATAACATCATTTTGTATTAATCCGCCAAGTGTTACTGTCCCTTCTACTATCCCAGGCTGAGTAAACAATCCACCTGCATATCCCCCACCTGTTGTAGAAAGTGATGATAAATCCATAACAAAACCTGTTTCAGAAAAATCAGGTAAATTAAGTTGTACAAGTTCAACTCCTAACCCATCATGACTAAAACCCCAAATAAATGGACCACCCGTTGACCAATTATCGTAAGCAAATCCATAATAAACTCCATAAGTTCCAATCAATGGAATAGTATCTAATATATTTCCTGTAACACGATCTATGACCATGACATCGCTACTCCAATTATTACAATAGAACACATCCAAATCTGGATCATAAGCTAAAGCTCTTACTTGATCAGGTATATATAAAACATCAATAAGTGTTAATGTATTAAAATCCATTTTATAAATCTTAGTCGAATTAGCTCCATACATATAGCCATCCACTTCACAAAAAGCCATATCACGTACTTTTGTAACACCGGCAATGCTGAAGGTGTCAACGAAAGTTCCATCAAACTCATATCTCACAAAGTAACAATCATTCCATATAGCTGAATAGATGTAATATCCATCTGATTCAACTCCTGCCTGACCTCCGTCATCAGAGCAGGGAAATACAAATTGCACATCCATGTAATCTCTTGATGGATTAAGATTTAAAATCTCTTTATACCTTGGTGAAGCATCAAGTAAAGGGTCGTCAATATTTCGTGCTACTTCACTCAATACTAAGAATTGACTAATTGAGGGTGCACTCCAGGTAAGAGTAACATCTTCTATGTTTACATTAGCATTGAGATTTGTCGGCGGATCACAATTAAATTGTGAGAATCCTGCTTGAATTACTGCGGAAAACAATAATAAAAGAATATATTTTTTCATTTTTAATTTGCTTTAGTGCTATAATTGCTATTTATATTAAAATATACTTATAAGAGCTTATAAAAATCGCTTTGGTTGTATAAGCCTATAATTTATAATATAAACCAAATCTGATTCCCAGTACAATAGGGTTTTCTCTATTATCCTTATTATCATATATCCGGTTTAAAAAATAATTAAATGTTGGTTTGCTTGTGAACCTTAGATTACTATTTATTTTCCATCTAAATTCTAAGCCACCCGACATCCTGAAAAATTCTTTTTTCCTAATAATTTCATAGGAATTATATGATGTAATCCTTGAATTTTCATGATAAATAACCGGATATGTTTCTTTACGGTTAATTTCAGAAAAATAAGTTACACCAAGTTTTATACAAAAAGAATATTTCTTGTTTTTCCAAATTTCATACCCTAATTCAAGTGGAATCTGAAAATAAGTGTATTCGGTTTTGGATGATGATAGTTTTGAATGTGGTATAGAGTCATATACATCAACAGTCGTTGTAAAATACTGGGTTGTTCCTGTTACAGGATCATAATATATCGAATCAACATATATGTATGAATTTATGAGTTCGTTTGTGAGGTAGTTATAAGAATAATTTATTTTATCTTTTGAAAATCCAACACCCAGTCCTGTCTCTACTGAAAAACGATCTCTTTGAAAAAGGATGCTGAGATCAGCAGAATACCAATATTTCATTTTTGCATTTTCCGGTTCAATAGAATTAAGGAAATACTGATATTCAAATCCGGGGCTGATATAAAACATTTGTTTGGGTCTGTGAAAATTACAATTCTGGAAATCATCATCATTAATCTTATTGTGAGTATAATATAAATTATATAAGCTAAGACTGTCTGCTTCTTTTTTTTGTTGATTTGTGATAAACCTAACATCTATTGGTTTTAGTGTGGTTAAATGAATATCTTTGGGGAATTGTACTATCGTTTTATTAGTGTTATTTATAATTATACTTTCTTTTTTAAGCTGTTTTTTTGGCAGATAATTAATTGATTCTTCCACTTCAGAAAGTACTATATTTATAGGATTTTTTGTAGCCTGCACATCTTTTTCTTCATCATTTACAATATTTTCTTGCTTTCTATTCTCTTCCTGTTTTGTAATTATATTACTGAAATTTGATTTTTCCGGATGTTTTTGGGAAGTAAAGTTGTTTTCATTAAAATAAATAATGGCTGCACCACCAATTATAAAAACAAGCAAAGTAAGAAATAAAGACCTGTATAATAACTTTTGAGAATAAATTTTATACTTGATTCCTTTTTCAATGTCAGTCCATAATGATGTAGGCGGTTTATGAACAGGAAGTATATCTGCAGGAACACCTAACATCATAACTTCAATGTTTTCCCATAATACAGCAGGAGCTTTGTGTTCAGGCAAATCCCTAATATCATTGATCAGTATATGTCGATTCTTTTCCTGCATTATTAATTAAAACTTTTTAAAATGTTTCTCAAATATTTTTTTGCATGAAACAATTGTGATTTTGATGTACCCTCAGAAATGTCAAGCATCTTAGCTACTTCTCTATGTTTATAACCTTCCACTTCAATCAATAAAAAAATTGCTCTGTAACCCGAAGGCAGCATTAATATTGCTTTCTCAAGATACTCACCGCCCATAGGTTCATCCCATGAAACAAGTTTAATATTATCGTTAAAATCAATAAAAACAAATGCTTTCTGTTTCTTTAATATCTTGAGTGAGGTATTTATTACAATGGTTTTTATCCACGAACCCAGAGCACACCTAAACTGGAATTGTCCCAGAATTCTGAATACCTTTATAAAAGATTCCTGAATTGCATCATTGGTAAGATCATGATCTTTAAGAATCCTATATGCAGATGTGTACATAGCATCACAATACCTTTCGTAAAGAACCTTTTGGGCTTTACTATCATTTTTCAGGCAACTTTCGATAAGGTTATATTCCTTAACTTCCCGTGTATATACAGCTTGCCGGTTAATAATGTTTTATATTTTATATTATATACAATATTAGGTCTTTTTTTTAATCATAAGGTTGCATCAATATAAAAAATATTTTTTACTACTTTTATAATCTTATAAATAAAAAGTATTATGAAAAAAATAATTCTTTTACCGGCTCTTCTTTTTCTTTTCCAAATTCATGTTTTTCCAACTATCATAATTGTTAACCAAAGTGGAACTGGGAATTACACATCCATACAGGAAGGAATAAACAATGCTAATAACGGTGATACTGTTTTGGTTTATCCGGGAACTTATTATGAAAATATTAATTTTATTGGAAAAAATATTACTGTTGCATCCCTGCTTTTAACAACACAGGATACGACTTATATTTCTCAAACAATCATAAATGGAAATCAAAACGGTAGCGTTGTAAAATTTGTTTCAGAAGAAAGTTTGAATTCAGTAATTACAGGATTTACAATAACTAACGGTTGTGCCAATAATTATCCTAATGATGGTGGAGGCGGTGTAAAATGTGTAAATTCATCTCCGACAATTGAAAATAATATTATTAAAGAAAATAATTGTGAGTTGTATGTACATGGCGGAGGCATCTATTGCGAAAAATCAAGTTCACATATTATAAATAATGTAATTTGTTATAATGAAGGCGCTTATTATGGTGGGGGAATATTTGTCTCTGATACTTCGGCAGTATTAATAAATGGAAATGTCATCTATAATAATGTAACAGCAAGCGGATACGGTGTAGCTTTCGGAGGTGGTATTTGCTGCGGAGGGAATGAAAGTAATACTCTTATTGAAAATAATACTATTTGTAATAATACTGTTGATTTCGGAGAAGGAGGAGGAATTTATAGCAATACACTTAATACTTGTGTAGTGAATACTATTATTTGGAACAACTCACCCGATGAAATTGATGGAGAGATTAGCATAACTTATTCTGATATTCAAGGTGGATGGACAGGTATAGGAAACATTGATGCCGATCCATTATTTGCCGATCCTGCAAATGGAGATTATCATTTAACATGGGCTAATTATCCAATCCCTGATGAAACAAAATCACCCTGCATTGATGCCGGCGACCCTGCGTTACCACTTGACCCTGACAGCACAATTTCAGATATGGGAGCATTTTATTTTAATCAAATAATAACTTCTGTTGAACCCTTAATAGAGACAAATGCTAATCATAAACTATTTCAGAATTATCCAAATCCTTTTATTTCTAAAACAACAATAAGTTTTTATATTCAAAAAGCAGGAAATGTAAATATTATAATATTCAACAATAATGGCAAGGAAATTAGAACTTTAGTGAATAAAAACCAACTATCCGGCAAATATTCCGTTGTTTGGGATGGAAAAGATAATTCAGGCAAGGTTGTTGAACCGGGAGTATATTTTTATCAATTGAAAACAGGAAATAATTTTTACGAAACTAAAAAAATGTTACTTTTAAAATAAATTAAAAAGGAGAAAAAATGAAAAAGAAAATTATTATGTTTGGAGTATTCGCATTGATCATATCACTTAATACATGCCTCTTTGCATTTGATATTCCGGTTGAGGAAAAAACGGAAGACAAGAGTCTTCCGGATGGATGGGTAATACCCGTAGGAAATTTCATGGAATCAACAGATTTCATGGATAATGGAAATATCCAAAATATAGGAAGTTGTATGTGGCAGGGCATGAGCGATGTTTTTGCTTGTGGTGATAACGTCTGGTGTTCGTTTGCAGATGGACCATGGCATATTGATATATCTGATATATCAAACCCCGTATTTCTTTCCAAAGTTTATACTCCCTTTTACACTTTGAAGCAGGGACAGATAATGGGTTCTAATGATATACTGGTAGAAGGGGATTATGCTTATATTGGTGATCATGAAGGAGTAAGAATTGTCAATATAAATAATATGGAACTCATTTCCACATACTCAATGAGAAGGGCACATACTTTATATCTCAGGGATAATAATCTCTATGTCTGTGATGGAACCGGCTTTTGGGTATTGGATGTATCCGATCCTACAGAACCTGATTCCATTGGTTTTTATGAGAAACCAGCCGCAGTAGGTCTTGATATAGTGGGCGATTATGCTTATATCTCATCTACATCCGGTATGATCCTTACCATTCTTGATATCTCCAATCCTGAAAATCCCACTTTTGTTTCAGAACTTGAAATCATTGGTGTTTGTCCTTGTGGAAATCAAATTATTGTAGAAAACGGATATGCTTATATAGCCGGTGGAGCTGGTGGATGTCATATCATTGATGTAAATAATCCTGTGAACCCGGTCTTTAAGTTATCTATTGATTTTGACGGATCGGTTACTCGTATAGCAACGATAAATCCTCAATATATTGTTATATCAGTGTCAACTCCTTCTTCTATTGAAGTCATAGATGTGGCTGATCCCGTTAATGCTTTTGTGGCAGCGAGCTATGGAGGAAGTGGAGATTTATTTGTGGATGGAGACAGACTGTTTGAAGTAAACTCCAATTCTATAACAATTCAGAATATACAAGATCCATTGAATTTTGTACTTGAAGGAAGTATTAATGTGGAATCTTATTGTTCGCGTGGAATACAGGTCTCAGGTAATTTTGCTTACATAGTTGACATGGGAGATTGGTTTAATAGCGGACTTAATATTGTTGATATAAGTGATCCGTATAATCCTTTTCCCAGAGGAAATTATTCTTTAGGATATCCCAGTTTCTGCACTAAACTTGCTGTAAAAGACAACTATGCATATATTCCGGATATAATGAATGAACTTCTTGAGATCGTTGATATTAGCAATCCTGATCTGCCGGTGTATGCAGGAGAATATGCATCATCTGTTGAGGACTTGTTTGTCGGAGACACATACACATATCTTTTGGTGGGCAACTCTTTTCAGATAACGGATCTGCGAGTTCCCTCAAATCCGACATTAATAAGTTATATTTTAATTGGTGCGGAAGATGGCAACGAAGTATTTGTAGATAACGGATATGCTTTTATTGGAGATTCCGAAGGTGAAGTATGGATTGTGGATGTAAATGAAAGTTTAAATCCTCAAATTGTTACATCTTTTAATGCTGCCGCAGAAGTAACAGGTATTTTTGTGGCAGGAGACTTTCTTTATGTTGTTTCTCAGGAACAACTTCGAATAGTTGACATCAGTGTTATTAATACCCCCCAAATTGTCGGATCATATTTTGATGATGATCTTTCCAGTTATTCTAATATCAATGTTGAGGGGGGTTATGCCTATATTGCAAACTATATAGGCGGTTTCCTGAAAATAGATGTGAGCAATCCCAATGCTCCTTTTCGTGAGGAATTCTTTCAAACTGCAGGCTGGTGCAGAGGTTTAACTTATATGAACGATTACCTTTATGTCTCTACCGATTGCTCTTTTCAAATCCTCAATAATAAAGTTGTTGGAATTGATGATGATTTTAATCCTACTTATAATGAAACAAAGTGTGAACTTTCAAATTACCCCAACCCGTTTAGCCATACAACAACTATCTCTTTTTCAATCACAGGAATCACGCAGAACATAGAGTTGTCGATATATAATTTGAAAGGGCAAAAAGTTAAATCCCTTATAGATCAAAATATGGAAGCAGGCAAGCATTCTGTAATTTGGGATGGGAAAAATAATTCAGGAAATACTGTTGTACAGGGAATTTATTTTTATCAGTTAAATATCAATAATAAACTCATAGCTTTCCGAAAAATGATCCTGTTGAAATAATAAAAGATTTCATCCTGTTGAATATAAAGATATGACACTTTTCTGCCAATAAAAACTCGAATTGAGAAAATTCATATCCATAATTATTAAAATAAAAACGATTGGAGTTTTAAATTTAAATACAACCAAACAGGAAAAATCGATCCCTTTAATTTTTATACTATAAAATTAATAATTTTATTGATATTATATTATGAAAATAAAAAATTTTCTTACAGTTTTGATATTTGGACTTCTTGTAAGTGCCTTTGGTCAAAAAACCACAATGGAATTAACTTTCACAGCAGAGGACAACGGGCTATATGTTCCGTTGGAAAGTATCTTCATTGAAAACCTAACACAGGGTGGAGATACAACACTTTATGCACCTGATACTGTTCTGGTGTTGGATTATATAACAAGTATCGGTAATAACCAAGCCGTAGAGGAAAACACTTTATCTGTTTCACAAAATTATCCCAATCCTTTTAAAAGAAAAACAGAAGTTAATTTGTATTTACCCGAAAAGGAAGATATTAGAATTACTGTGCGGGATATTTTAGGGAGGGAATTGGCTCAATATGAAAACACATTAAACCATGGCAATCATTCCTTTGTATTTTATTCGGGTAATGAAAAGTATTATTTGCTTACTGTAACCGGAAAACATACAAGCAAAACAATTAAAATGTTAAATGCGAACAACAATACCACAATTGGAGGTAAATGCAAAATAGTGTATAATAAATATGAGGAAAATCTGATAGGTTATAAATCTCAAAAAGCCATTAATAATTTTGTATTTAGTCTTGGAGATGAATTGAAATATACAGGATATGCAAACACCATAGATGGCATTCTTGGCAGTAATGTAATAGTTGACGCACCACAAACAAATACGAATTATGAGTTTGCGATTTTAAAAGGGCTTAAATGTCCCGGCACTCCCACAGTAACCGACATTGATGGCAACCTTTACAACACAGTGCTTATTGGTACACAATGTTGGATGGTCGAAAATCTGAAAACCACCACTTACCGTAACGGCACAGCAATACCAAATGTAACGGGTGCCAATGCCTGGTCAAATCTCACAACCGGAGCTTATGTATGGTACGAAAATGATATTTCGTGGAAAGACCCGTATGGTGCATTGTACAACTGGTTTGCCGTTGATGACGCTAACGGTCTTTGCCCTTC
>JAIORY010000317.1 GCA_021107915.1 Bacteroidales bacterium
GACACTATTTAATTGAAAGAGCATTTATTAACTCATCAGCAACAAAAGGTTTGGTAAGAAATCCATTCATTCCTGCTGTCATACATAAATCTCTGTCTTCTTTTTGAGCGTTTGCAGTAATTGCGATAATTTTAATTTCCGGTGAATTATTTGTTTTTTCGATCTCACGAATTTTTTTTGTTGCAGTAATTCCGTCCATTTCCGGCATTTGAATATCCATGAGTATAACATCATATTTATTGTTTTTAAACTTTTCAACGGCTATGCTGCCATTTTCAGCTAAATCCATTTCATGTCCAAGACGCTTTAAATTTGCAGATGCAACTTTTTGGTTGATCAAGTTATCTTCTGCCAATAAAACAGATAACTTCTTTTGTGGTTGCTTAGTTGCTTTTTCAGAAGTTTCATGTTTTTCTTCAACTTTTTTTATTTTTGTGCTTTTTTCAAGTTTGGTAGTAAACCAAAATGTTGAGCCTATGGTTTCTTCACTTTCAACTCCTATTTTACCTCCCATCAACTCTGATAAATTTTTCGAAATAGCAAGTCCTAAACCTGTTCCACCATATTTTCGACTTGTTGATGAACTGACCTGAGAGTATGATTTAAATATAGTTTTTGCACCTTCTTTAGATATTCCGATGCCGGTATCTTTAATGCTGAATTTTATTATGAAATTCTCACCCACAATATTAATAACTTCAGCAATAATTTTTACGGTACCATTTTTTGTAAATTTTATGGCATTGTTCACTAGGTTTATTATAGTTTGTTTAAGACGTAGTGGGTCGCCTTTGATATAATCAGGAATTTCAGGATGGATATCTGAAGAAAGTTTAGTGTTTTGATCTTTGGCTTTTAATGCTAATAATTTAATGATTTCTTTAATAATATCATGAATGCTAAAATCAATATTTTCAAGTTTTATCTGCCCTGCTTCAATTTTCGAAAAATCAAGAATATCATTAATAATTGTCATTAAATTGCTTCCGGAAACAATAATTATTTCTAATAATTCTTTTTGACTTTTAGTCATTTCGGTATTTGTTAGCATATCAGCAACACCAATTATACCATTCATTGGAGTACGTATTTCATGCGACATTGTTGCTAAAAAAATTGATTTGGCATAACTTTCTTTTTCAGCAATTTCCCTTGCTTTTTTAAGTTCAATATTTGATTTTTCAAGCTCTTTTTTTTGAAGGTACAGATTAAGAAAAACTTTAACTTTTCCTTGTAGAATTTCTGGTACAATAGGTTTTGAAATAAAGTCAACAGCACCTTTTTGAATACCCTTTATTATATGAAATTCATCTTTGAATATTGCTGAAACAAAAACTATAGGAAAATTATTAATATCAGGATCTTCGTAAATAAATTCAACTGTTTCATAGCCATCCATTCCGGGCATTTGAACGTCAAAAATACCAAGGGCAAATTCATGTTTTAGAGTAAGAGAAAGGGCTTCATTTCCTGATAATGCTCTTATAAAATCAACATCAAAGTGTTTTAAGAGTTTTTCCAGAGAAATAAGATTTTCCTTTTTATCGTCAACAATCAATATTTTTGGTCGAATTTTCACAGTTTTACAATAACTATTTTATTAACTTTTATGTTGGTTTTATTTCAAAATTAATTTATTTTATCAAATAATCAAGTGGTGCAAATAATTTTTTCATTCCATCACTTATGCAACCAAACCCGAATTAAAGAAAGTAGCTGTTCAATATCCAATGGTTTCGTTATATAATCATTTGAACCGGCATCAATACATTTTTGCTTGTCCTCTTTCATTGCTTTTGCTGTGAGAGATATAATGGGAATATTTTTTATTTCCTTTATGTTTCGGATTTTTTGTGAAGTCTCGTATCCATCCATTACCGGCATCATCACATCAAGTAAAATTATATCAATATCAGTGTTTTTTTCCAGAATTTCAATTGCAATTTTTCCATTTTCTGCTCGGAATACCTCCATCCCTTTTTTCTTTAAGATTTTTGAAAGAGCGAAAATATTGCGCATATCATCATCAACCAAAAGTACTTTTTTGTTTTTAAATATAGTTTCCGAATCATGCAGGTTTTCAATTACTTCTTGTTGCTTGTCAGATAAATCACTTACAATTTTGTGAAGAAAAAGAGATGTTTCATCAAGAAGTCTTTCTTCAGATTTTACACCTTTAAGAATAATTGAATTGGCATATTTCTCAAGTATTTGATTTTCTTCCTTACTCAAATCCTTTCCGGTATAAATAATAATTGGAGGAATAGAAATAGATTTTTCATTATTAAGCTTATCAAGTAGTTCAAATCCGGTCATATCCGGCAATCCCAAATCAAGTATTACGCAATCAATTTTTGTTGAAGAAAGATATTCGATTGCTTTTTTACCTGAATCGGCTTCAATAATATTTGTGTTTTCTTCTCTAATTATTTTAATTATGCTTTTTCTTAGGTTTTCATCATCTTCGATAAGAAGAAGATTTTTTATTTTTCGGTCAATAAATTTATCAAGTTCATCAAAAGCCATAGACATTTCCTGAGGTTTAACAGGTTTGTTTAAATATCCAATAGCACCTTTCTTATATGCATCTATTGTTTCTTCCTCAGCCGACATCATATGGACAGGTATGTGCCGGGTTGATGATGTGCTTTTTAATTTTGTAAGAACTGCCCATCCATTAATTCCCGGCAATTTTATATCAAGAATAATTGCATTAGGAAGATATTTTTGTGCAAATTCAAGACCTTCTTCTCCTGTCGGAACCGCAATACATTTAAATCCTTTGTTGTGACTTTGTTTGTATAAAATTTTTGCAAAATTCGGGTCATCCTCAATAACTAAAATAACTCGATCAGTTTTCTTTATTTTATTACGATCATCGGGTATTGACTCAATATTTAGTTTTCTGATTGATGTGGAATCAATATTCTCAGTAATTTTAGATTCAGATTTTTCTGGTTCAATTGTTTTGATGTCAGGCTTTTTCGGACTATCTTTAATTGGTTTTTTAGCTATTTGAATTGGTAGATAAAATGTAAATTTTGAACCTATTCCCGTTTTACTTTGAAGCTGTATTTCGCCTCCGAGTATTTTTGCCAGCTCTCTGGATATTGATAATCCAAGTCCTGTGCCACCAAAATTTCGGGATGTGCTTCCGTCTGCTTGTTGAAATGCTTCAAAAATTGCAAGTTGTTTGTCTTCAGGAATTCCAATTCCTGTATCACTTACTGATATTGCAATTGAGTTTTCAATTGAAAGTCCGCTTCTTGACAAATCAGTTTTAGGATCAGGTTTTTTTATCTCAACAGTAATTTTTCCTTCACTTGTAAATTTGATTGCATTTGACATTAAGTTTTTAATAACTTGTTCAATTTTTTGCTGATCAGAAAAAACTGATTCAGGAAGATCATCATCTGTATTTGTTATTAAGTCAATGCCTTTTTGATCAGTAAGATGTTTAAATAAAAAATTAATATTTTCACAAATAGATTTTAATTCTATAGTTTCAATATTAACAGTCATTTTTCCTGCTTCAATTTTTGAAAGATCAAGAATATCATTGATCATTAGGAGTAAATCATTTCCACTTTTATAAATAATTTCAGCAGATTCAATTTGTTCTTCATCAAGGTTTGCTTCCTCATTATCGGCAAGATTCCTTGATAAAATCAAAAGACTGTTTAAGGGTGTACGTAACTCGTGTGACATATTTGCCAGAAATTCGGATTTATATTTACTGGCCGTTTCTATTTCTTTGGCTTTTTGTTCAAGAATAGTTCTGGCGTTTTCCAGATCCAGATTTTTATCAACAACTTCTTTTCTCTGAATTTCTAAAATATGAGTTTTTTCTTGAAGTTCTTCATTGGTAACTCTCAATTCTTCCTGTTGCTGCTGAAGTTCTTCTTCTGAAGCTTTTAGCGTGGCAGTTTGTACTTCAAGTTCTTCATTTTTTTCTCTGAGTTCTTCTTGTTGAACTTGCAGTTCTTCGGACTGTTCTTGTGTTTTAAGAAGTAGTGTTTTCATTTCGGCACGAGTAGTGTTTTCATGGATTGCAATTGCAATACTCTCCGAAATTTTATTTAGTATTTCTTTTTTATTATCGTCAATTTCATTTATTGAACCAAATTCCATAATTCCATTAACCTTATCCTGATAAATTAATGGTTGTATAAAGATACTTGATGGTTTTGTTTTTCCAAGAACAGATTGAATTGTGATGTAATCGTCTGGAATATTTGTAATATAAATTGCTTTTTTTTCTACAGCAGCTTGTCCTGCGAGTCCTTCACCAAGTTTAAATTCAGAAAGGCTTGGTTTGCCGAGATCGTATGCATAAGAGGCAGCAAGTTTAAAACTGTCATTTTTATGAATAAAAATAGCGGCAATTTCTACATTTAATATTTGGGCAAGTATATTTATTACTTCAGAGGTAAGTTCCGACATACTTTTAATACCTCTCAAAACCTGATTTATTTTAACAATTGAATCCTGAGCAAAAGCATTGTTTTCAGTCTCAATCCTCAATTCTTTCAGATCAGTTCGCATTTGTAGTAAAGCATTTCCAAGAATATCCCTATTGCTTAACGGACTATACGATTTGTCAAGATTTCCTTTTCCAATTTCAGATGCAAAATTTGCATTGATTTTAAGCCTTTGAACAAGTTTGTTTAAAGCTATTGACATAAATCCTATCTCATCATAAGATTTTACAATAATTTCATTTGAATCATCAATATATCCGGATGCAAGATTTTCAAGAATATTAGTAGTATTTTTTAGCGGGCGAGTGATTCTTCGTGAGACTAACCAAACAATAAGTGCAAGTATTAATAAACCAATTATTCCAATCAAAACAGAAAGATAAAAGTTTTTATCTGTTTTAGCAGTGATGATATCCATTGGTACAATTATTCCAAGCGACCATGGAGTTTGGGTTTCTCCAATGCGAATAGGAGACAGTGAGATATAGTTATTGTGATCCTTTGATGTTTCATAAATCCCTGAGAAAAATTCCCCGTTTTGAATAATATCTTCAAGATTAAAAGCTTTTTGGATATCAGGATTTACAGATGATAGTTTTTTGTAAATATTCTTTTTATCAGGATGAGCTACCAAAACACCATTATTAGCTACAAGAAAAGCATAACTTTTTTCAAATGGTTTGATACTGTCGGTAATTTTAGTGAATTCTTCTAATTCAATATCAATTCCGGTAAGTCCTTTGTATTCTCCGTTTTTCATTATTGGAATACAAAGGCTTGCTTCTAAAACCTGAATGTCAGAGTCTTCTCTGTAATTAAAGGGGTAAGGATTAGAAATAACATCTATTTTTCCAATTTTTATTGAATGATATAAACTGCCAATATCGTCCCCTTCTGTATTTAAAGTGTCTGTATAGTAATCTATTAACTCTCCTTCTCGATAAAAAGTATAACGAATACGTCCGTATGGTTTGTCCCATTGATTATCTATTGAGCTGATTTCCCATTGTAACCAAACCGAAATATATGATGGGTTATTTTTTAGAATATCAGTTAAAATACTATTGTAAATAATATTTCTTTTAATTAAAGGAATTTTATCATATCCTGAAAAAGTATTTGCCATTGTTTTGGCAACTGCCATATCTTTATTAAGGATTTTTTCGGTGAGATTTGCATTTTCTCTTGTATATGAATCGGCTAAACGTTTTGCATTTTGCAATGAATCTTGCCTGGTCTTAAATGCTATATAGCCAAAAGAAACAGCATACACAATAAATGTGGTTGTGAGAATATAAAATAAAAGCTTTTGATTAATTGATGTTTTAAGTTTCATTGCCAAAAAAATAATTATTACATACTGCAAAAAGCAAAGTTAAGGATAATTCTTATTTTTGGCGTTTAAAGATAGTTATTAACGACAGATAAAAGTTTGTTTAGTTGAATTGGTTTGGTAAGAAAATCATCACAACCGGCTTCGTAACTTTTATCTTCTTCACCGGAAAGAATATATGCAGTTTGCATTACGATGGGTATATTATGATTTATCTTTTTTATTTTTCGTGTAGCTTCAAAGCCGTTTAATTCAGGCATGTGAATATCCATAAGTACGAGATCGATATCTTTATTGTTTTCAACCATTTCTACAGCTTCTTGCCCGTTTTTGGCAACTAAAATTACAGAATTTGTTTTTTTAAGTGCCGCCTGATAATATCTGGTACTTGTATAAATATCTTCTGCAATAAGAATGACTTTATTTGCCCAGTCATATTTTACCTGATTATTTTTTTGAATATCCCTCATAATTAATTTTTTTGAAAAGAAATTTTTTATGTTAAATAAAAAATGATGCGTAAAATTAATAAAATTATTATAAATAAAAAATTATTAAAGAATTTTATTAAGAAGAAATTAACAAATTGTGAATTGTGAAAGTAAAAGAAATAACAACTAATCAGTATCAAAATTGAAAGTTTGGTATAAAGATAAGTAGCGGGGAATCATTTGTTACCTTTCAGCATACTAATTAATTACAATAAATATTTATTGACAAAAAACCAGATATTTTATTGACAGACATTTAAACTGAGGTAATCAATTGCTTCAGGCCCTGTATTAAATAAAAGATCTATCAAACTTAAGTTTGGGGTAAATCCATTCTTTTCGGCAAATACTTGCGAGTATATTTTATATTGTTTAGTTTGAAACGGAGTTTTAGGTGAGATAGAATTTCTGAAGTCAAGAATGTTTTTTGGGTTTTTGATAAATTCGGATGTGAAATCCGGAGAAATTTCAATATCCAGAAAATTAAAAATCAATTTTAAACAATCGTTATTATGATCAAATAAATACTTATGCTTTTTTTGATAAAATTCTTCAAATTTATCTTTATAAAATAAGAAGAATGGGGAGGAGTTGTATGCCGATTCAATTGACCTCCAATGAATTTGTTGCCAGTTTTCAGTATATGAAATTGTTATTTCATTAATTTTTGTATGGTTTCCATATTGTTTATTAATTGGAATGGTAAGAGCTTGTTTTCCATTTGAACTAAGTATATAACATCGGTTACGGTATGTTTGCTTTTTATAAGTTTCGTGTTTTTCAATTATTTGATTATCCGAGTTTAATAAATAATTGAAATACTCAATAGGAGGGAGGTATGCTGTTGAAAGAAGAATTGTATTTTGTGTATCTGCCATGCAATATAAATTTTTGTACTACAAAAATATTGATTCTGAGTTAAAGGGCAAAAAAAAAGTATAGTAAATTTTACTATACTTTTTAACTGAAAAATATTTCAATTATTATTTTACATCAGCTACTTTTTTTTTCATAAGTACATCTTCAATTACCTTAACAAGACTGTCTTTTGGTAAAGCACCTTGTGCCATTTGAGGTTGTCCGTTAGCAGGACAGAATAGCATTGAAGGAATACTTCTGATACCGAAAGCAGCAGAAAGTTCTTGTTCTTGCTCAGTATTTACTTTGTAAATATTAATTTTTCCTTTGTATTCTTCTGATAATTCTTCTAAAATAGGAGCTACCATTTTACATGGCTGACACCAATCAGCATAGAAATCAATAATACATGGAAGTTCGCCTTCAAATTTCCAATCTTTGTTTTGTTCGTAGTTAAAAACTTTGTCTAAAAAAGTTTGTTTTGTTAAGTGTTCCATTTTCGTTTTTGTTTATATAAATTTTATTTAATTTGTTTTGTTTTCCTGATTATTTAAAAGATTTGTTTCAATTATTTTGATATATGAATCTCTTGGCAAAGCTCCGGCTTGCATAGTTGGTTGTCCCTTTACGGGAGAAAACAAAACAGCCGGAATACTTCTTATTTGAAATATCCTTGCCAGATCTTGCTCTTTCTGTGTGTCAATCTTAAATATTTTTACTTTTCCATCATACTTCACAGCAAGTTCTTCCATTATTGGAGCTATCATTTTACATGGACGACACCAATCAGCATAAAAATCAATAACACAAGGTGTTTCGCCTTTATAAACCCATTCTTTTGGATGCTTTTCAAAATCCCATACTTTTTCTTTAAAAGTTTCAAAAGTCAAATATTCAGGTTTTATTTCTGATTTTTTTTCTTCTGTTTTTTTCTCGGGCTTACCGATGTTTTCAGTTTTATTCCCATTTGTTTGATTACAACCAAGTATTATGAATGTCAATACAAGTCCGATTAATCCAATTTTTTTCATATTATTATTTTTAAATTAGGTTTTTAGATTTTTAATCATGCAAAGATATAAATAATTATATATTAAATCACATTAGTATCACTATTTTTTTTACCTTTGTATCAAAAAGTGTTCCAAAATGAAAACATATTTTGAAAATATTGACTTAAAGAAATTTGATATTCAGTTTACTGATAATGAAAAATGTCTAAAGTTTCTTTCTCAACAAAAATGGAAAGAAAAGTATGTATGCCGGAAATGTGGAAGTACAAATTTCTGTAAAGGGAAAACGCCGTTCTCACGTAGGTGTACAAAATGTAAGTATGAAGAATCTGCAACAGCAAATACAATATTTCACGGTTGTAAAATTACCTTGAAGAAAGCGTTTAAAATAGCATTTTTAGTGTGTGATAAGCCTGAAATATCCACTTACGAACTATCCAGAAATATTGATATCCGCCAGATGACTTGCTGGAAATTTAAAAAGAAAATTACCAAATGCATCGAAAGTCGAACTGACATGACAAAATTTCAGAAAGATGAGATAAAAAAGATGATTTGATTAGTGGCTGTCCATAAAGTCTTGTTTTAACAATTTAAGAATTAAGATTTAAGAATTAAGATTTTAAATTTCAGTCATTTTAGTCATTTAACAATTTTAGTCATTTTAAATTTTAGTCATTTCAGTCATTTAACAATTTTAGCTCATTTTAAATCCCGAAGCAGAGCTTCGAGGATGCTCGAGCATAGCTCGGCATTTTAGTCATTTTAGCTCATTTCAATCAGAAACAATTATTTTCCTGTAATCAACAAAATCATCTCCAATTATCTTTAAAATATAAACTCCCGGAGGGCTTGATATATTTATTTTCTTTGTCAATTTTCCTTCAAAAGCTCCAAGTTGATATTTATTTTTAATTGTTCCATTTATTGAAATAACTTCCAAAGTTAGTAGCTGAGATTTTTTATTATCAAGAATAATTGTCAGTTCTTTATTAACCGGATTTGGAAAAATATTAATATCGGTTTTTTTATTTTGTTTTTCGATACCAACGTAACTTGTTATGTAATGAACTTTCCATCCGGGTGCTGTAATACTGGTGTTTGATGTGAAAGTAATAAACATGCTACCGCTAAAAGCAGAAATTGGGTTTGGTAATTCATTGCCGCTAAGTTCTGCAATTAAAGTTGTTCCATCATAAACATTAAAAATATCATTATCAGTTTCCGTTTCAAATTCATCAAAAAAGAGGATAATCTCATCCGGATTATCCGGTATAATTTGCCACATACAAATACTCGAATTATGATAATCTCTTGGTCCGCTTCCATCACTAAAAGTGCCTTCCGGATTTGTCAATTGTGTCATGCCATGGCAGTAAACCGGAATTTGAGATTCATAACTTAAAAGCCATCCTTCAGTATTTGTATTTTCATTAGAGATAAAAGTGATAAAAATTTTATCTCCACTTGAGGTGATAGATTCTGGAATAGAACTTCCTGAAAAAGAACCCAAAACCGGAGATGAAATATTTTCGCCGTCATAAACTGTTAAAATGTCATTAGTCTCGGTATCGAATTTTAGAAAATCTATAGTAATATTTTCCACAGAATCATTTGGAGCAATCAGCCAACTGCAATCTGTGTTGTTCAGATAATTATAAACAGGACCGGAGCCATCGTCAATTGTGCCGGATGTGCTTATCAGTGTATCATTTCCTGTGCAATAATATGGATATTGAAAATTCACTGTATCGGGAAAGCAATTGATAATAACTTCCTGAGCAAGATTGAAATTTGAACCGCCCGGACTCAAATTATCAGTATAAAAATAGCCATCATAAGATCCTCCCCATCCCCAGTTAAAATGAAAAAAATTACTTCCCTGATATCCATCACAAACAAAAGCATGTCCGTTTACGTTTGGCACTGACCATCCTGCATAATACATCGGGATTTTTTGGTTGAGATGTGCAACCAAAAGACTATCCCAGTTTATCGAAGTACTATCGCGATAAACATATTCAGTTTCGGGAGAGTAATTAAAAAATGTTCTCAACGAATAAGCCGCTTTATGATTATACATTCCCGAACCGTTTGGACCATAAACGAGATCGCATGAAACACCGAGATGATAAAGGAGTTCGGCAGTTGCAAGATTACTGCTGCTAAGAGCAAGAGGCATATTATTCCAAAGATAATTTGTATTTTCAAAGTCGGCTGAGAGAGTTCCGTAAGGAGGGCATTGGTACGAATATGACCCGCTTCCTTGTAAAGGAAATCTAAAGTAATTTACAACCTGACCCATGGCAGTTGGCACGCAGCCTGCATAGCAGTGCCCTCCGGGCCCGGCAGGATCAGCAGGACACATTTCATTATAATACGTTCCCTGATTCCATGTAGTGGTTAGTAAAGGTTCAATATCTTTTTCTTTTGAGAATAATTTCAGCTCATTAATGATGCTTGTTGATAATCGATCCCATTCAAAACTAATAGTTTCATCTGCTTGAAGATTATTATCAAAAGCATATTTTATTTGCTGAGAATATTGATTAACCCAGGCTTTATAATTGTCAGGCTGATTATTTTTTTCAATCGTACCGTCAAAAGAATAAGCTGGGATAGGCACTACTGCATCATTTGCCGAAACTATTACAAATCCTCTTGGTTCAAAATTAAAAATATAAAAAACCTGAGTAGTTTCAAAATATTCGTTAAAAGAGTTTTTAATGATTATTTCATCAATCTCTGTATCGTGATATTGATTTACTCTTTCGTAATAAAAATTTATTGCGATTGTTTTTGCTGTTGTGGGATCAACTTTTTTTGCTGTGGCTGATAAAGA
>JAIORY010000130.1 GCA_021107915.1 Bacteroidales bacterium
AATGTTATAAAAACAAAATGGGTATAAAGGTTATTATATTCGATTTTCATATAAAAAATGTTTTATAATAGTCTATTGTCAAAGATAGCTTATATTTTACTCACAACACATCAAAATAATATTTAGCCAAAGAAATCGTATAACAGCATTCATAATTATTTTTCATAAGTTTGTGTAGAATTATTTTGTCATTCAATAGTCATTAAGTTGTCATTCGATTGTCATTAAATAACAGCAAAACAATTTCACTATTTGCTTAATCTAATAAAAATAAATTTATGAATAAAAAAGATTTCTTTTATTTTGGGAAAATCATAAAACCACACGGTGTAAAAAATGAATTTCTGTCAATACTGGATACAAATAATCCGGAGCATTTTCAGAACATTGAAATCATTTTTGTTGAGATTGACAATACACTTATCCCCTATTTTATCAATAATATCAAGATATCGGGGAAACAAGCAATAATTGAATTGCAAAATGTAAACTTTGATATAATTACGAAATTACTTGTAGGTTCGTCACTTTTTCTACAAAAGGAACTTCTTCCAAAACTTAGCGGAAACCAATTTCATTCTCATGAGTTAGAAGGTTTTTCTGTCTATGATAAAGAAAAAGGAAATATTGGTTTTGTCGAAGAAGTTGTTGATATGGATTATCAGGCAATTTTAAAAATCAATTTTAATGATAAAGAAATTCTTATTCCTTTAGTTGATGATATCGTAAAAAAAATTGACAGGAAAAATAAGCTTGTAAAAATTGAAGCTCCTGATGGCTTGATTGATATTTATTTATAAATTTTCCTGACATGCCTAAATCATTTAAATTCAAACAATTTAGTGTTTACGATGATAATTCATCAATGAAAGTTGGGACTGATGCTGTTTTACTGGGAACTTGGGCAAACACTTCAAAGGCTGATTCAATTCTGGATATTGGAACAGGTTGCGGAATAATTGCACTCATGCTTGCTCAACGTACTTCAGCAATTATCGATGCAATTGATATTGATAAAAGTTCGATTTTGGATGCAGAAAATAATATTAAAAATTCAAATTGGACAAAAAGAATAAATATTTCAAACATTTCATTGCAGGATTTTATCAAAAAAAATGACAAAAAATATGACCTCATTTTAAGCAATCCGCCATTTTTCAACAACTCATTAAAACCAACTGACAAAAAGCGACAACTGGCAAAGCATACCGACAGTCTTCCTTTTGAAACTTTGGTGTATTCAGTAAAAAAACTCTTAAATAAAAACGGAAAATTTTGTCTGATACTTCCCATGAATGAATTTCAGATATTCAAAAATATTATTTTTGTCGAAGGTTTGTTCATTAATAATATCACTTTAGTGAAGCCAAAAAAAAGTAAAGAAATAAACAGGGTTTTGGCAGAGATCAGCTTCTCCGAAAAATCAAAAAACAAAATTAATGAACTTTGCATCAGAAATGAAGACAACTCATTTACCGGCGAATATAAAGAACTTACAAAAGATTTTTATTTGGAATAAGTTTTGATATATTAGCAAACTAAAAGTCAAATTAAATGAATACTGAAAAAAGAGAATTGATACATAGCCTGGTATTTCCGGCATTCTTTATTTTTGTTATGTGGCTTTTCAAAATAGTTGAAATTATTTTTAATGTTGATTTAGTATTTTTGGGGATATTTCCTTTAAAAGCTGAAGGATTGTCAGGCATATTAACTTCACCATTTATTCACGGAGATTTTTCTCATTTAATTTCAAATTCATTTCCATTATTAATATTAGGTGCCAGCCTGTTTTATTTTTACAGAAAGATTGCCTACAAAGTATTTTTTCTGATATATTTACTTACCGGATTATGGGTTTGGTTTGGGGCACGCGATGCCTGGCATATCGGAGCCAGCGGTATAGTTTACGGACTTGCATCTTTTTTATTTATCAGCGGTTTAATAAGAAAAAACCCTCGTTTGATGGCAATTACTTTTTTCGTTGCATTTTTTTACGGAAGTATGATCTGGGGAATTTTTCCTGATTTTTTCCCATTTAAAAATATATCATGGGAAGGTCATCTTATGGGATTAATCTCGGGTTTGGTTTTAGCCATATTTTATAGAAAAGAAGGGCCGCAACGCAAATTATATTCTTGGGATTTTGAGGATGAAGAAGATGATGATGAAGACGATGAAAATGCTTATTGGAAAGTTAAGAATAAATAAAGCCCATCTATAAAATTTTATCCTTCAAAAAACTCATATTCATATTTTAAAATATAATTCTGATTCATTCCCATACCATGCATATCGATAGAAGCATTTGATTGAATAATATTACCATCATTATCAAATTCCCTCTCAATACGGCTGATGGTTTCGTTATTTGCATTTAGCTCTTCCTGAAATATTACATTTTCATGATGGTCGTATTTAAGATGTGTTGTGGTAATTCCTTGAGGAGTTTCTTCAATTATTTTTATAATACGATTTTTTTCATTAAACGAAAATATGCTTTTTTGGATAAGCTGTTTGCGCGAATTATATTTCAAACTTATATTTCTGTTTCCACTTTCATCATATTCATTTACAATCCTGAATTCATTATATTTATCATTATCTTGATTAATATATTCAATCACATTTCCATTATTATCATACTCAAAAATCTCTTTTTCTATCAAATCATTATTCTCATCAAAAACTTCTCTTTTAATAAGTTTGCTGTTTTTATATTCAAACTTTTCAGTTGATTCAAGATAATCCTCATCATCTTTTAAAATTTTAGAAATTATTTTCTTCTCATCATTAAAAATATACGAAAGTGTATCTTTCGTACCATCCAAATAATGAGTGTATTCATATTTTATAGCACCATTATTATCTCTTTCATAAGTTTTTCGTTCAGCCATTTCCTCGCCTTCATCATAATAAATCTCTTCAATAAGATTTGAATTATCATCAAATTTCCTGACAATTTTTTCAGCAATAACACCAAAAGAATCATAATTTATTTCCAGTATTATTTTTCCATTTTCATTAAATTCCTGATAGCTGTATTTTTGCTCTTTTTGATTTATTTCTTCTGAATTAATACTTTCAACCACATAATCAATTTTGTAAATACTTTCTGTCTTTATTGTTCTTTTCATAAAAAAAATGATTTCTAATATTATACTAAAGGTTTTTTTATAATTTTACAAGTTCTTTTTGATATTTAAAATTTTTTTGCAAACTTAACAATTTTATACGATGAAAAAATTAAGCATTCTATTTATTCTGTTTTTATTTATTGCCTTAAGCGGTTGTAATAATACTGCGAAGATCAGTTATCCTGAGACAAAAAAGTGTGATACTGTTGATGTATATTTTGGACATGAAGTAGCCGATCCATATCGCTGGTTAGAAGACGATAATTCTGAAGAGACCGCACTATGGGTGGAAGCCGAAAATAAGATAACTTTTGATTATCTTTCAAAAATTCCATTCAGAGAAAAAATTAAAGAAAGACTTACTGAAATATGGAATTATCCAAAATATAGAGTTCCTTTTAAAGAAGGTGATAATTATTTCTTTTTTAAAAATGATGGACTTCAAAACCAAAGCGTATTATATATTCAAGATGATCTTGATTCTGAAGCTAAGGTTTTATTAGATCCTAATACTTTTTCGGAAGATGGTACTATAGCCCTTTCAAATTTAAGTATTTCTAAAGATGGAAAACTTCTGGCATATTCTACTTCTGAGGGTGGCTCGGACTGGGCAGAAATTTTTATGATGGATATTGAAACCGGAAAAAAGTTTAAAGATAATCTCAAATGGATAAAATTTTCAGGCATATCATGGTATAAAAATGGATTCTTTTATAGCCGTTATAACAAACCTAATGAAAGTGATAAACTTAAAGATAAAAATGAATTTCATAAAGTTTTCTATCATAAAATCGGCGATCCTCAGGCAAAAGATAAATTGATTTATTCTAATAAAGATTTTCCGTTAAGAAATTATTATGCAGGTGTTACTGAAGATGAGAAATTTTTAATTGTATTTGAATCAGAAGCTACAAGTGGAAATACTGTTTATGTGAAAGAGCTTTCAAAAAAAGGAAATACTTATTATAAAATTGGTGATGGCTTTGATTATCAGTATAGTATTATTGAAAATATTGGTAATAAACTTTTGGTAATGACAAATTTTAATGCAACAAAAAAGCAATTAGTACTTATTGACCCAAAAAATCCTGCACCAGAAAAGTGGAAAATAATAATTCCTGAAAAAGAAGAAGTTCTAAAATCTGTTGTGCTCTTAGGTGGAAAAATAATTGCTTCCTATATGAAAGATGCTACCAGCAAGGCATATATCCATAATATGAAAGGTGAATTAATTGAAGAAATGAGTATTCCGGGTATAGGAACTTTGTATGGTTTAAATGGCAAAAAGGATGAAAATACAGCTTTTTTTGGTTTTACTTCTTTTACTTTTCCTTCAACGATATTTAAGTATGATATTGATGGTAATAATTTTGAAATTTATAAAAAACCTGACATTGATTTTGATGCAAAGCAATATTCTACAAATCAGATTTTTTACAAAAGCAAAGACAGCACAGAAATTCCTATGTTTATTATTCATAAAAAAGATATTAAACTGGATGGATCAAACCCAACAATTTTATATGGATATGGTGGATTTAATATTAGTTTGACACCAAGTTTTAGTGTAAGTCGATTAATTTTTCTTGAAAAAGGAGGAATTTATGTAACGACAAACTTAAGAGGTGGAGGAGAATATGGTAAAGAATGGCATGATGCAGGAACAAAACTTAATAAACAAAATGTTTTTGACGACTTTATTGCCGCTGCCGAATATCTTATCGATAATAAATATACTTCATCAGAAAAACTCGCTATTATGGGTGGCTCTAACGGAGGTTTGCTTGTTGGCGCATGTATGATTCAACGTCCCGAATTATTTCAGGTTGCTTTACCTTTTGTTGGTGTTATGGATATGCTGCGTTATCATAAATTTACCATTGGCTGGGCATGGGCCGGCGACTATGGAACGAGTGAAGAAAGCGAAGAAATGTTTGAATATCTTTATGGATATTCACCTGTTCATACAATAAAAAAAGGTGTGGATTATCCTGCAACATTGGCAATTACCGCCGATCATGATGACAGGGTTGTTCCTTTACACTCCTTTAAATTTATGGCAACTTTGCAAGAAAAAACACTTGGAATAAATCCGACTCTTATCCGCATTGAAACGCGAGCAGGACATGGAGCAGGAAAGCCAACTTCAAAACGTATTGAAGAAACAGCTGATGTTTATTCATTTACAATGTATAATTTGGGAATGGAGTATTAGAAAATTTTTGCTGTAGAAATAAATAGCAGAATTCTGTCTTTTTAATTTATGAATTAATCGTACTAAATTATCTCAACACTTGATTGTGGAAGCCAGCCTACACCACCACTGGCAATTCGTATTTCATACCAATCGCCCACCTTATCAGTGATGATTAATTTTGCTCCTTCGTGAATAACAAAAAGATCAACACTATTTTTATCAGGTGATGATTTAATTGTAATCGTTGGAGTAAAAACAATTGCTTCATGATGCTTTTGTGAATAAATATATTTTTGATATGATAAACCGAAAGCAAAAACTGACAGTAAAAGGAAAACCAATCCAACCCAAAATGCAATTATTTTATTTCCTCTTTGTTTTGATAAAATAAAAATACCGGTAAAAAAAAGTGTAATAACAAAAACCAATATTGTGATCTTCGCCCAATTATTTACCGAAAACATATTATAAAAGGAGTTCCACCATCGTTTAAAAAACAGCTCGGGAACTTTCTCTATTTTATCAGGAATACGGCTATTAACTGTTTTAAGATTGAATTTAATATCTTCATCATTTGGTGCAAGTCGTCTGGCTCTTTCGTAATACAAAATTGATGACGGCAAATCATTCATTTTGAAATATGAATTTCCGAGATTAAAATACAATTCAGAAGAAGCATAGCCCTTATCAATTACTATTTGATAATTTTCAATTGCCTCGTTATACAACCCTTCCGAATATTTTTTGTTAGCAATATCAATTAATGAATCATTTTCGGAAGCAAATAATCCGATGGTGAAAAACAGAAAAATAACTATGCTGACAATTTTTTTCATGTGATTATTTCTTTTGTAGTCAAAATTTTTCAATTGTCTAATTTTTTTTTACAATTAAGAACACAGAAATTAGAAATTGGAAATTAGAAATTTTAAAAAACTCATTTTGACTACAAAATTTCTAATTTCCAATTTCAAATTTCCAGTTTCATTATATAATCATTCCCATATTTAACAATCTTAAATCTTAAATCCTAAATCTTAAATATATTATCTTAGTTCCCTTTCAATTTTACTGATAATTTCGAATGCTTCCTTATAAATACCTTCCATCATCGAAGCAGCGTCTCCTGGAGCAAAACGAGCAAATTCGCAATTATTCAAAGTTGCAATAAACTTTTCAATAGTTTCCGGTCTTACATTCTTTTTTGTCAGAGCCTCACTAACCGAATCCATTGAAAGCTCTGCCCGGGGGATATGAAATTTATCACTCAAATAACCCCACAATGCTTGTGATATCTCAATATAAAATTTCTTTTTAATCTTTTCATTTAAGAAAATTTTGGCTTTTTTTAGATTTCTTTTTGCAACCTTAGTCGCTTTATTATGCTTCATTAAAACAATATTACTATGCTTTTTTTCCAGATTTTTCCACATCAAAACAACTACAATAAGAAGTATTACCGGAATTATCAGTAGCAAATAAAAAGCTGTTGAGCCAAAGAAATAATAATTGATCTTCAATAATTTAATAGGGAGATTTTTAATGTGCCTGATATCGCTTCCGATATATCTGACGTCTTCCTGAGCCACTCCACTATATGTAACATTTGCTGTTGTGCCACTCCCCTTTTCTACATTTATCAAATACTTTGGAGTATAATGGGTTTTATATCTTTTTTCGGAAACATCAAAATATGTAAATTCTACGGGTTCAATAACAAATTGACCCGGGTTTCGGGGAATCAAAAGATATTCAAACTTTCTTGATCCTGAAACTCCAAAATTTGTTATTTTAATATTATTCGTAATTTTTGGATCATAGGCTTCAAAATCGGGAGGGAACAAAACATTGAATTCATCAATAAGTTCAATATTTCCCTTGCCGGAAATCGTAATACTAAAATTAATTGCTTCATTAATTTTCAACTCAGTTTTATCAATTTTTGATCTTACCGACAAATCACCTACGGCACCGTTAAAATCAAAAGGTTTGTTTTTTAAAGGCAAAGGCTTTACTTGTATTTTTAATGGTTCGGATTTAAGTGTTTTATTTACATTATAAACATTACTATTAAAAAAAGGATCGTCAAAAAAATTATCGAATAAACTTCTCGAACGCTGTCTCGACGTAGTCTGTTTTCTGATCTGCGCAATACATTCAATTTCCATAGGTTCAATTGTCAAATCGCCTGTCATTTGAGGGAAAAGAGCAATTTTCCTTATTTCGGCAACTACATATTCTTCGCCATTAATATATTCTGTGGTTTGCTTTAATCGCCGGTTTTCATCAGTTAAATTTTTCGACCAGAAACCTTTAAAAGAAGATAAATTATTAATAGATATTGAACTGATAGGAACCTTTGTATAAAGACGATAATTCACAATTATCTGTTCGCCAAGATATGGATTTGATTTATCAAGCGTTGCCTTAAGAAAAACCTCATTTACATTATTTGGGCTTTGTGTTTGCCCGTTATTAATATTTTGCTGTTTTGAAGAAGATCGTTGCTGAGTCTGTCTTGAAACATTTCCACTACCAATAACTTTAACTCTTAAGGAGTCTGATTCATATTTCTTTTTATTATGATAAATAGTAGCCGGAGGAATTGTAAACTCACCTTCTTTTAAAGCTCTCAAATAATAAGTATAAGTATTTGAAACCGACCTTGTCATGCTACCATTTATAATCTGAACATTAGAGCTGCTCGAAGAGTTTGGTCCCGATAAATTCTGAAATCCATCGAATTTTGGCCCTTTAAAATTACTTCCTTTCGCATTAAGTGTATAGATAAGTCGAAACTGCTCACCCACCCTGACAGTCTTTCGGGTAGATGCAGTAAATTCCACTTCCTGCGCTTGAATAGCGGAAACAAAAATTAACAATAATGGAATTAATATTTTCAAAAATTTCTTCATAAATGAAGCTCTATATTTCGCAAAATTACAAATAATAAGATTCTATATTTCATATTATTGACACCCCTAAAATCCGCAAGTGTTTTTTGTTAGCCGCTAATATCGCGAATTTTAGTTCACTCATTTGGATTAAGTAAAATAAGTTCTATTTTATTATTATTCGCGCATTCGCGGCTATTTATTTATTTTATTTGCGGATTTATGGAAACCCAAATTTGCCACAGATTCACAGATTATTAAATTATTTTTTACCAATCTTTTTCACTTTTTCCTCTTCCGGCAGCTTTAGCTTTTTCTAAATTTATCTTTTTCAAAGTTTCCTTTTCATTATCTTTTAAAGCCTGCAACATTCTTTCAGCATCTTTTTTTGAGATTTTTTTGGGTTGCTGCTGTTCCTTTTTATCTTCTTTCTGCTGATCCTGCGGCTGCTCTTGTTTCCCGTCTTTTTCCTGTTGATCTTTCTTATCTTTATTTTTTTGTTCCTCGTTTTCCTTTTTTTCTTTTTCCTGATCTTGTTTTTGTTCCTGTTCCTGATCCTTATTCTCGTCCTTATTCTCTTTTTTGTCTTTATCCTGCTTATCTTTATTTTGCTTTTGTTGCTGTTGCTGAATTAATTTCTGTTTAGCGTACTCCAAATTATATTTTGAATCCAGATCATCAGGATTATTTCTTAACGCATTTTTATATGCTTCAACACTTTCGGCATATTTCTGTGCTTTTAATAATGAATTACCTAAGTTGTGATAAGCTTTGCTTTTCAAATTTTTATCAGACTTTTTTTCTACATATTCAATAAATGCTTTTGCAGATTCTTCATAATTTTCCTGTTCATACAAAGCATCACCTAAATTAAACTCTGCTTTATAAGAATTATTTTCTACTTCGAGAGCTTTACGATAATCAACCTCAGCATCTTTGTAATTGCCTTCCTTATAAACTTTATTTCCTTTACGGATCATTTTGTTTTCCTTCTGTGCTACCAGCGTTGTACTTATAGAAAACAGTATTATTATTATTAATTTGAGTATTTTCATCCGTTTATAATTTTATAGTTGACTTTTCGTTATTGGCCTTTAGCTTTTGGCTGTTAGCCTTTAGCTTTTGGTTATTATTTTCTAATAGCCAATAGCCAATATAATCATTCCCTTGTGTGTTTAATATCAATCATGGGTGTTTCATTTTATCATTTAAGCATTTTATCATTGTATCATTGTATCATTGTATAATTGTATCATTGTATAATTAACCAAACAGTTTAAACCTCCGGGCCCATTTACTTTTTCTTTCAAAAATAAAAAATTCGATCAGCAAAAGCAACAATCCAATTGCAATAAAATATTGAAATCTATCTTCGTAATCAGAATACATTTTTGATTCGAATTCGGTTTTTTCAAGACTGTTAATTTCATTAAATACTTTACGCAAACCTGCCTGAGTATTATTTGCTCTGACATAAATTCCATTTCCGGCAGCGGCAATTTGCTGCATCATATTTTCATTCAATTTCGTAATAACGGTATTTCCCTGCTTATCTTTTTTATATCCGGTTCTATTTCCATATTTATTATAAACCGGAATAGGACTACCATCGGGCAAACCCATACCGATAGTATAAACCAAGATTCCTTCCTCAGCCACTTCCTTAGCATTTTCAACTGCGTTGCCTTCATGATTTTCTCCATCGGTGATGATAACAATAGCTTTGCTATGATCATTTTCATTAAATGAAGTTTTTGCCATTTCAATTGCATCGCCAATTGCAGTTCCCTGAACTGGAACAATATCAGTATTTATGGTTGACAAAAATAGTTTCGCAGCTGCATAATCTGTCGTAATCGGTAATTGAATGTATGCTTTTCCTGCAAAAACAATTATTCCAATTCTATCTCCACGTAAATTATCAATAAGTTTTGAGATAGATTGCTTTGCTCTTTCGAGACGATTCGGCTGAATATCCTCGGCGAGCATACTGTTGGAAACATCAAGGGCGAGAACAAGATCAATTCCTTTTCTTTCAACTTTTTTAAGCTTCGAGCCAATTTGTGGATTCGCAATTCCAATCACAAAAAAGAAATAAGCAATCATCAGCAAAATAAATTTAATATGTGTGCGTGCATTTGAAACTGCCGGCATTAAGTTTTTTATCACAAGAAACTCACCAAATCTGTTCATTGCTTTCTTCTTCCATCTCAACATTATCCAAAAAATAATAATGAAAAACGGAATCAGCAACAAGGCATATAAAAAATCTATATTTGCAAATCGAATCATATCTTAGTTAAATTGTTTCTGGTTTCTGGTCCCGAAGCAAAGCTTCGAGGATGCTCGAGCAAAGCTCGGCATTTCAAGTTTCAAGTTTCAAGTTTCAAGTTTCAAGTTTCAAGTTTCAAGTTTCAATCATAAATCATAAATCGTAAATCATAAATCATATCAGGGTAACGTTTTAAAAACCGTATTCCTAAATATTATTTCAAGTATCAACAGCAC
>JAIORY010000220.1 GCA_021107915.1 Bacteroidales bacterium
TTATTCAGGCTTTCCCGGATAGCCAAGAATTTCTCTTACAGCATAAGCTGCATCAGGCATTGCCAAATAACAACTGGCAAAATCAGAATAATCTATAGCATTAATATAAGCGATTACTGATACATCGTTGTCAGGATCATAAAACATAAATGATAAGTTTCCAACCCTGGCACCATTATGGCCATAACCAAGATTTTCAACATAAAAACATCCTAATCCGTAATTTGGATCACCAAGTGAGGTTTCATTTTTCATAAGTTCAACCGAAGCAGGGGTGAGAATGTTTTCTCCTTTCAAAAGTGTGCGAATGTATGTGTTAAGGTTTTGCATTGTGGAATAACCATTACCCTCGGCAACCTGAGCACTCATATTATAAAAGCAATATTCGTCAACGTTGGTGGCATCCGGATATTCATAACCACATGAGTACGGTTCGGGGATTTCTATGTCACTTGCAAGGTATGGAAAGTGCATATTTAATGGCACAGGATTTCCATCACCATAAATATAATCATGCAAATAATCAGTTAAATGTTTGCTGTCATTTTCATGTTCTGAATAAACTCTTCCGATTATTTCGCCGGCAATAGCATATCCGGTATTACTATAATGTTTGCTTTCGCCGGGCTCAAAATAATATAGATTATGTATTACAAGTTGTTCAACCATTTCTCCAGCAGTAAACTGATGATCAGGTTCATAAAATTGAGTTACCTGAGTGAAGGAATATCCACCAAATCCGGGAACAGAATCGTTATCAACATCATAAACTCCTGCGCTATGATTTAATAACATTTTAATTGTAATTTGGTCTTTGAAAGGAAAATCCCATTCGGGTGTTGAAGGAACATAAGGTTCGTTCATGCCTGGCATTGTATCGGTAATTTTATCGTCGATATTTACCCAGCCATCTTCCTGCATATTTAGCATTGCAGCAGATGTAAAATTTTTAGTGTTACTGGCAAAACGGAAATAAGTATCGGCAGTAATAGCTTGATGATTTTCTCCTGCTGAACTTGAAAACCAAGTTTTATCAGGTGTTTGAACAAGTATATTAAGAGTAGGTACTGGCTTGTCTATTTTTAATTCTACATCCAAACGAATTGAATCAACAGCTAAATCAATAAGCTCCTGAACCGGCACTATTGGTGGATCATCGTTTTTCTTTTTACATGCCGGTACTATCATTAATATTGCTAAAAATAGAATAATAAGATTTAGTAATGTTTTTGTTTTCATGGCTGATTATTTTAGTTAAGTTATTGTTGATAGTCATCGGATGACTTTCTATTTAATTGATACACAAATTTAATATTTTGTAGTTTTTTTGAATATAAGTCATCCGATGACTTTTTAGATTGGACTCATAAATATATTTAAACACTACAAATTGAACAATTTAGCATTATTCAAACATGGATTAGAAAAATACAAATTCCATGTTTTCTTATCAAAATCAAATAATGAATGAGCTAAAGTACTTGCCCCATTATTATCATGCACACAAGGAGATAAAGGTGCCCCGTCGTGGCTTGAAAGAAAACTTGTTATCAGTTCTCCGGTTACTTCATCGGGTTTATCAGCATAAGCCTGAGCTTTTGAAGTTAAAACATTAAATCTTGATTCTGATGATTCGAGTCCACTTGGATCTAATGGAATATCGGTCATTTCCGGTAAAATATAATGGTTGGTGTGCACATAAAATTCATCCACAATTTGTGTTTGATTTTTTGATGGTGCAGCTTCAACAGATATTATTTTATCTTCAACAAAAGAACCTATGTTATGATTCATAGTTCTTGCCCTGTGTGGAAATGAAGCTCGTTCTTTTGCATCATCCAAAGAAGTTGAATCCAGTACAGAACGGAAATGAAATGCCATTGGTACTGAAGGTTCGATGTGTAAACCGCTAATATCATTTCCTGATTGAACAATACCGGCTTCATTCATTCCCGGAGGAATACCGGGTAATAATCCGGGATAATTTAAATTAATTATTTCAGGTTTTCCATTAACTTTGATTTTAGTAACATACATATAATCAAGAAAACAGGTAAACAAATCTTCGTTATGAGCCAAATATAACTTCCAGTCTTTTGAATAAGAAACAGTACTACATCCAAAACTTTCATCTAATTTATATTTCATATTACCTGTCAGCTCATAATAATAATACAAGATTTCTATTGCCATATTACTTATCATAATATCCTGAAAAGTAAGACCGGCACCATCGGCAATTCCCTGAATTTCGTCAACATAATCAGGAAAATGATTTTGAGCAGCTTCAACAAAAGGATCGTAAAATGTTGCAGGGTCAGCGGCAACAATAGAATTTACGGCATCAATAAGTTCTTTAATACCTTCATGTGATGCAATAATTTTGCTTGAAAAATTATCTCCAATTTGTTTTCCAATTTCATAATGAGTTCCGGAGACTTCAAGATAATCAAAATGAGGTTTTACAATAGGTGTAATTATCTCAGCATTTTTTTTACAGCCCCATGGAAATGGTATCATAATAGTTCCGGCAACTGCTGCGCTACTTAATAAAAAATCTCTTCGTTTCATAAAATAAATTTTAGTTTTGTTAAACATACCGAATTAAAAATCGGAATAAATAAGTTCGGGAATTAACTGCATTAAAATAAATGGCAATGCATCGTCTAACTGGCAATTATACCAAACAATAATTGTACAGTTCCTTTCCGGAGAATAGATCATTAGTGATGTGTACCCTGGCATTGATCCATTATGTCCGTAGAATCCTTTATTGTTTAGAATTCCTAAGCCATAGAAACTGTTTGATTCAGGGCAAACCATCCTCTTTTGCTGAGTTTCATCTGAAAGAAATTCACCGTCAACTAAAGCCTTAACATACTTTTTAAGTTCATAAATATCTGAAATAGCACTACCTGCCGCTGCTGCCCATGAAACATCGTAATACTCTGAACATTCCGGAAAATCAGCATCATATTCTCCATAATAATAAGCAGATGAATGGAAACCGGGGATATTAGTACCACTAATTAAATATGCTGTATTTACCAAGTTAAGATTGTCTATAATTCTGGTTTTAATATTTGATTCAAGAGAAATACCGGTAATCATTTCAATTATTTTTTCAATGATAATAGTATTGGTATTGGAGTAATGAATATCAGAGCCGGGATCAAAATAATAATCACCAGATACGCCTAATGCAATTAACTCATCAGTTGACCAAAATTTAGTAGGTTCGGTATATAATACTTTCATCCAAAATTCATCTATGAGGTCGGTATAACTAAAAATCCCACTTCGCATATTAGTAAGCATTTCTATGGTTACTTCATTTGCCCTTGGAAAATCAGGAAGGTAATCTGATAAAGGATCATCAAGAGAAATAAGTCCTTCATCAACAAGTTGTAGCAAAACTGTTATTGTAAAAGTTTTAGTATTACTTCCGATTCTAAAGATCATATCGTCTGATAAAGGTTCTTGTGTTTCTAAATTTGATACCCCCGCAGTATAAACAAAATCGATACCTTCATTTGGAGCCCAAACACCTGCAACCAAACCGGGAACATGTGTGTTTTCTATAATTGAATCAAGAACTGATTGAATGTTATTTTGAATTATTTGAGATTTAGTGAGACTATTTTCATCCTTATTACATGAAATGATTAAAACAGAAGCAACTAAGAATAAAAAAGTAAGAATTTGTAGTAGTTTTTTCATTGGTAAAATATTTATAGAAATAAAAATTAATTGTTATTAAAACTGTTTTAATTATATGATATTCATTAGGATCATTTTCATTCTTACTCACCAAGAATTACTATACTCTGACTTTTACTAATATTCCCATCAATTATCTTTAATATGTAATAGCCCGGTATTAATTTGCTAACATCTATTGAATTTCCAGAGGCGACATTTTCTTTAGATAATACTATGCTTCCTGACAATGTAAACAATTCAATATCAAATGAGTTACCAGATAAATATGAGATAGTAAATTTATCAGTCGTGGGATTGGGGTAGATAAAAGTAGACTTTTGGTAGTTCTCAAATATATCATCTAATAATCTGTATTTGTAAAAATCTTTAGTCCCGATTTTCCAATCAAAGACTACTTCATCCCATACATAGTTAAGTATTACCCATATGAATCCTTCATTATCAAAGCATTTTAAATAACCAGACGACCCTTCCCACGCTGTAGAATCAGATGACCACCAATACGTTAAGCGACTAATGGTATTTCCATTTAAATCATATGCATATTCATTCATGAAATTTCCATACCAAATTCCATTATCTGCATCCCACAACCATTTTCCATTCATTATCTCATTATTATTTTCATCGTACTCATATAGGTGTTTCCAAGATGGTTGCCAATCGGCAAGATCATCATCCCACAGACTATATTCCCATACAATAATCATATCATCGTCATTAAATTCATTAACCCATTTCCTGCTGTCTATATAATCCTGTTGTTCATCCGACCAATCTGCATTCAGCATTAATGAATATATTCCACTTGAATGGTACTCAAAACTAGTTTTACGCATATTTAACCAAGCCAATGTATCTGTATCCCACTCATACATGAGTGTCTGCATCATATTTCCAACAACATTATAGTTTTTCTCATATTTCCAGTGTGTAAGCCAATCATTATCAACCCAACTATATGTGATATATAAAGTGTCTTGGCCTATAGCATTATAATATCGATTAGACATTAGATTTCCATACCAATAACTACTATCCTGATCCCAATACCAGTGTTCATGATGAGTTTCTCCATACTCATTATATACATCTTCAATATAATGTTTATTTACCCAATCGGATAATTGAGTTGACCAAGTCCATTTGTGCTCGTATGTTTTGTCACCATTCCCATTATATTCATAAACGAATTTATAGTAACCAAACCATTCAGATAGCTCAGTATTCCAAAACCATAATTCGCGCAACAGCCTATTACCAAATTCATCAAAATCATATACCAACTTCGATCCGTTTATCCATGCAGTATCTTCAACCGACCAGTTTGCAGAAATACTTAATATTTTATTGCCATAACTATTGTATTCCATACTAACCTTTGAACTGAATTGCCAATCAGAAATACTATCAATATAAACATAGTTTGTGGTTAATATTATCTGCCTCAATTCATTAAACTCATTTACTGACATTCCACTTAATGTAGAATCATCAGGAGTTGTATAAGAATACGTAACAATGGTATCTACTAATTGTTCCAAATCTTGAAAATCCAGTAGGTTGTTAGTAATAATTTCTTTATTTGATTCGGGTATTTCTTTTACAAATATCCCATGATTTCTAAGGACATCTTCTTGTGTAATATCCTGTCCAAATAATACATTTGTAGCGCAAAATGTTGTAAACATAAACAAAAAGCAAAGTTTTAAAGTTTTCATTGTTATAAGTTTTAGTAGTTAATATTAATATATGAGCTTAGTTAGTTGTTTGTTGCTATAATTGTAAAGGATTTATATTTATATAATATTTTAAAATTCAATAGTTTGAAATTTTTTCTCACAGGGATTATTGAAAGAAATCCTCCAGGTACCTGCTGTTATATCGAATAATGTACTTCCAAGTGTTGCTGAAATATGGTTTTCTGCATTGCCATGTGAACAGGGTGAATTGATCCACTGTTCGTGGCTTGAAAGAAATTCTGTTAATAGATCACCTGTTACTTCACCCTGCTGATTAGCAAAGGTATCAGACAGATTTTTAAGTACTTCATAACGTGATTCGGAATTTGTATTGGGTATTGTATATTGAGTCATTCCGGGTTGGATAAAATGGTTGGTATGGACAAAAAAGCCATCTACCTCTTCCATATAATATTTATCAGGTGTTACTTCCAGACTTACTATTCTTTCATCATTTCCTGAAGCAATATTGATATGAAAACAATAGGCCACTCCTGTATTTGTAACTTTTGCGATGGCTTCATCCATTGTTGTTGCTTCCATGATGGAACGCTCTACAAAAGCATAGGGGATTCCTCCTTCAACAAATTCAGTACCGGTTACATAATTCCCACTATAAAAAATTCCGGCATCATTCATGGCAGGTGCCACGCTCAGAATCAACCCAGGTAAAACCAAGTTATTAAAAGAAGGTTTTCCTGTTGGATGGGCTTTAACGATAAATAACAGATCCTTAAGAAGGTAATTTCCATCTTCATTATGAGACAGAAATAGTTTTCCGTCATGAACAAAACTTACTGTTGAACAACCTGTTACCCCTTCATGATTCTTTAATCCAAGTAAATGGACGTATTCAGGAATCATACTTGAAATAAAGAAATTTCTGAATGGTAAATTGGAACCGTCAGCCATTCCCTGAAGTTCCTGTATGAAATGCGGGTAGGTTTTAGTTACAGTATCCAGGTATTGATCATAGAATCGCTCCTGATCGGTTGAAATTAGTGTATCAATCAAATTATAAATATTCTGCAATGCGGAAAATGAAGTAGATATCTTTGATTTAAATGTTTCACCAATGGCATATCCTATCTCATAATGACTTCCTGAAACCTCCAGTACAGGGAAATATGTTATCGGTTCTGGTGGCGGATCATCACTTTCCCTGCATCCCGAAAGTAAAATTGAACTAAAACAGATAACTGCAATTATATAATAAAACCTTTTCATTTTAATTAGCTGGTTATGATTTTAAAAATCGGGGTAAATCATTTGTGGTATAACAAATAATAATTGTGTAGGATCTGCATCACCAAGATAGGAATTATACCATATCACAATTGTACAGTTCCTTTCAGGCGAATGCATCATTAGTGATGTATATCCAGGTGCACCTCCATTATGTCCATAGAAATCATTGTATATCAACATTCCCATTCCATAAGTAATAACCGATGTACTACTGGTGCTATGCCCGTCCATACGTTTGGTCTGTAAAGAAGGCGTAAGGAAGTAATCTCCGGTTAAAGCTTGAACATAGGTTTTAAGGTCAAAAATATCGGATATCATTCCACCGGCAGCCCTGGCAAATGAATAATCAAGGTATTCGGATAATTCAGGAAATTCTTCATCATAATCGACAAAATAATATGCCTTTGAATGATAACCAGGTATTTCAGTACCGCCAATAAGATAAATAGTCTTTTCCAGACTAAGTGGAATAATTATTCTTTCATTGACCAATGATTCCAGTGATTTACCTGTAACCTTTTCAATGATATATTCAATAATGATGGTGTTAGTGTTGCTATAATGAAAATCAGTACCTGGATCAAAATAATAGAGATCACCAGGATGATGTTCAAGAGTAAAATCAATAATTTCATCGACTGTCCAAAAATAAGTGGGGTTTTCAAGAAATACAAATTGCCAAAATTCCATTGACTCCACATAATTATAAATGCCACTGCGCATATTAGTTAGCATTTCAATGGTGACCTCATCCCCACGCGGAAAATCAGAAAGATATTGAGAAAGTTTGTCATCAAGGGATAATTCACCTTCATCTACCAATTGCAACAATACTGTAATTGCAAATGTTTTGGTGTTACTTGCTATTCTGAAAACCATTTCTTCCGACATAGGAGCTTGTGTTTCCAAATCGGAAACCCCTGCAGTATAAACAAAATCAATTCCTTCATCGGGAGCCCAAACTCCTGCAACCAAACCGGGAACATGTGTGTTTTCTATAATTGAATCAAGAAGTGCTTGAATATTATTTTCAATAATTTCAGCCTCTGTTGGAGGTATAGGAATCGGGTCATTATCAGTTTTTTTACATGAACTGATTAATAAGGCACTACTTATAAAAAGGATTAGTGCAATAAGTAAATTGAGCTTTTTCATAGTTTTTTTAAATATTATGTGATCAATTATTATTTCAATATATCTTTTGCTTCATAAACTGCTGCATACATATTTAGTATTTGATAATACTGATCAATCATTAGAATATCAAAATCCCAAACATTAGTGTATATCACAAAAGTTATGTCTGTTTCGGGATCGTATCTGGCAGCAGTAAAATAACCCATGATACCTCCATTGTGTCCATAACCCAAACCGGAAGTAAACGCAGTTCCTAAACCATAGTTCTGATGAGACTCGAAAGTTGGCAGGCAATCCATCATATAAAATCTTACATTTTCATAGTTAACACCCGCTTTACCGGTGTACAGTTTATTAATCCAATTTGCCAAATCCAGCGGCGTGGTAATCAAATTGCCTTCTGCAACATTTATTGATACATTATATGGGGTTACATCATAAGTTTCTCCCTGGAAATACACATAAGAACTTGCAAATGGGCTTGGTAAATTGATGTCGTCACCTTCGTAAGGAAAAGTTGTGTTTCCCAAACCTAAGGGGGCAAGAAAGTTCTCAGCAATAAACTGGTCGAACCTTTTTCCCGATATGCGTTCAATAATTAAACCCAGTAGCCCCATTCCCGTATCGGAATAGTGAAATTCCGTTCCGGGCTTTGAATTGTAAAGTTGATTTACAGCAACTACTCCGGCAGTTTCAGCTATGGTGAATGTATGAATAAGACCGACGGTTTCTTCAATATAATCTCTGTATCTATACCCTGCATACGGCTGATTTACGGTGTCGGGAATATTCTGATTGATAATGTCAAACATTCCGGCCCGGTGCTGAAGCAATAACTGAATCGTAATTTCATCCTTAAAAGGAATATTGAATTCTTCACTGTTGGGCAAATAAGGCTCATTGGTGCCCGGTATTATATCGGTAACAAAGTGATTTATATTCAATTTACCTTGCTGATGCAACAACATAATGGCGGCAGCAGTAAAAGTTTTTGTTGTGCTACCTGCCCTAAAATGAGTTTGATTTGTGATATCTGCAAGATCACCGGCACTAACAAAAAAATCGCCCAAAGGAGAAAGTATCTGAAGAGCATATCCTCCCGGGAAGTTTTCTTGGCCCTCTGCAAATTCAGTCCAACTCTCATCAATCATGGTTTGAATTTGACCTTGGTAATCTATTATCGGCTTTGGTTCAACTTTGTCATCGTCTTTTTTACAAGAACTGATAACTACTAATAATACTAAAAGTAATAATGTAAATTTTTTCATAAAAAATAATTTTTTGGTTAAGTGTTCCAAAATTAATACACGAAAAAGGATTTGCTCTTAACATATGTTAAGAAAGCTTTTTCCAAGAATATACAATAATGTTGATAATATTTTAGATTTATGATTTTAAATTTTAGATTTAATTTTTAAAACCTACTAATATCAACAATTTTTTAATTTTTAAATGCCGAGCTTTGCTCGAGCATCCTCGAAGCTTCGCTTCGGGATCTGAATTCTAAAATCTTAAATTGTTAGAATATAACTTTATGGACAGACATTAATTAACATTTACTTCACCAAAGTCATAAGAGTAATTTCAGGTAGTATTCCAATTCTTCCGGGATAACCGATAAAACCGGTTCCACGATTTACGTAGATATATTGAGATTTGTCATCGTTTGAATATAATCCTGCCCATCGTTTGTACATATATTGCGCCGGACTCCACTTAAAAACAGGGGTTTCAATACCAAACTGAAATCCGTGAGTATGCCCTGCGAAAGTTAGATCAATATCTTTAAATTGCCTGCTTACAATTTTTTCCCAGTGGGAGGGATCATGTGATAATAATAATTTAACGGGAGAATTTTCAGTTCCTTTAATAGCTTTTTCCATATCTCCAAACTTTTGGAATCGGAGATAAGCACCCCAATTTTCAACTCCGATAATCGCTATATTTTCATTATTCTTTTCCAGAATAAAATTTTCGTTATTTAGTAATTTCCATCCTATTCGATCATAAAAATCATATAGTTGCTGCATATTGTTTTCTTTTGCAGATGGAGTTTCCCAGTTGATATAATCTCCATAATCGTGGTTTCCCAGAGTAGCGAAAATCCCGTATTTAGCTTTTATTTTTCTTAAAACAGTTTCAAATTTAAAAGCTTCACGCGAAGTGAAATTAACAAGATCACCGGTGAAAAACACAAGATCAGGATCAAGTCCATTGATCATTTCTACAGCATTTTCGAGAGGTTCTTCCGAAACCCAGCTACCAAGGTGAAGATCAGATATCTGAACAATTTTTAATCCATCGAATGAAGAAGGTATATTAGGAAGGCGGATTATATGTCTTCTTATCCTAAAATCGTAAACCCATTTAACCATTCCAATAAGTAAACCACTAAAAATTACTCCTCCTGAAATCAAACCAAGGTTTTTAATAAATTTACTTCTTGATATTTTCTTTCCGGAATTAAGCTCACTTTTTTTCTTTTTTTTCTTAATATTATAAGTAATAATATACTTTACAACAACAACAATATCAGCAAGAAAAAGAAAAATAACTGAAACAATTTTTGCAGTATAAGATATGGTTATCAAGCCAAATGAATAAGTTCTGTAAAATGTATCCCAGTCGGGTAGTGATGAAAAAAAGGAGATAACTACATTTAATATTAAAAGTCCGAAAGGAAACCAATAAAGGCTTGTAAGAAAATATTTTAGAAGACTGTTTTTCTTATTTATCTTTTTTCGTATCGAAAACCATAAATAAATGTCAAGGAGGAAAATAATGACAAATACAGGAAATCTTCCAAGCGATTTTGGAAAAACCGCACAAATCACAAAATAGGAAGCTGTTATAAAAACTAACAGTATTAATACTTTATAAAAT
>JAIORY010000310.1 GCA_021107915.1 Bacteroidales bacterium
ATAAACTTTTTCCTGACAACAACTGATTCTTCAGTCATCACATTAAGAATATAAACTCCACGTTTTAGATCAGAAAGATCCACAGCATTTCCTGAATATTTTTTTTGCATGAGCATCAATTTACCTTCAACAGTATAAATTGAAAGCTGTGCATTTTTAATACCGGAAATATAAAGTTGATCTTTAACAGGATTCGGATAAATATTAATTAGAGGCATTGGTTGTTCATCAGTTCCGGCAAAACCTGTATAATTGATCAAATAGGTTTTGGTTGTAATTAAATCCTCAGCATAAACATCAATTTGAGCTGTTCCCGGCAACTGAAATGCCTGAGATATCATAGGAATCGCTCCGTCATCCATAGTCTCAACCTGAACAACAGGTTCAATAACTACACCAAGTGGTAAAATAACATCATATTCATAAATATCAGGATCGAATCCTTCGAGAGGAATTCCATCCAATGTAATTGAACTTAATCTTGCTTCAGAAGAAGGAATTACTCCATCTAATCCATAATCAGTCTGGAACATTTCTTTCGTTTGTTGATCTTGAATAATTACAATTACCATAAGATCATCATACTCTTCAACATGTGTTGAGGAAAGATCATAATTATACGTTAAAGATACAGGATTACCATTCTCAAGATTTACAGTTGCACCATTTGCATTAGGAAACATTTTCATCATTACATGATGGAATTCTGTTTCGCCATTTGATCCAACATTACCTGTAGTAACTTTTTCTATTACAATAGTATGAACTTTTTTATTTCCATAATTTTGAAAAGCAAGGATGTTGGTATTTATATTAATGTTTGATCCACTCATAGTAAATGATGATGCAATATCAATATTAGTAGTTAATTCACTTGCAGTATTAAAAATTGCCTGAATAGCACCCATACTTGCACCTACATGTAAACCATTACAAAACATGTCGGGCACAGAATTAACACCATAATAAGTTCTTCTTGCACCACCTTCGGCAGTATAATACGGATCACCCGGACTAGGCCAACTCATCTGGTATTTTACAAGTGTAATTTCATCTTCATGGGTTTGTGCCCATGGTGCAAAGGAATTATTAAAGCCTGCGCAAGGGGGACAAGTGGAGCTAGTGAACTCTTCAAAACATGGTCTCTGTGGTACTGAAAATGCAACATATTCAATTATTTTTGTTAAAGTATCATTATCCCGATTGTCGTCAAGAATTCCATTAACATTATTGATCCACATTTTGATATCATGTGCTCCAAAAGGAGAAATCCACATTTGATTAAAACTAAATTCAAAGCCGTCAAGAAGTTCTAATGACAATCCTGAAAAAGTTGAATCATAAATCACACCGGCATAAGATTGCCATGAAACACTTACTTCGTTAATTGTAGAATAACCCAAATTTTTAACTACACCTTTAACTTCTTCCGGACCTTGAATAGGACTCTGGATCAGAATATTTGACATTTGACCGTCTAAGTTTGGCGGATTAAACAATACTATATCATCAATATACCAATTATTGAGGTTTCCTAACTCGCCTGTAACATAGAAACAAAACTTAAAATTTGGACTTCCAACGTTTTCATCAGCAATAATTACTTGAATTTCTTCAGGTCCCTGATTTGTATATGGAGTAATTTCCCAAACAGATTGCCATCCGGTATTACCTCTTGTAGCAACTCCAACGGCAGGACCAGGTCCTGAATTGTCATCATAATAATGTTTAAATAATAAAATTACTGTATCAACCGAACTAAGGTCTATAACGGGAGAAATCATTCGTGCTGTACTGTTAGAATTAAAACCCTCGAACCTTGCTTCAGGTGATGAACCACCCGCATTAGAAGTACTGCTTGATGACCATCCCGAACCGATTGGCAGGGTTAACCACCCTGTTGGTGGCATTTGTCCACTGCTAAAATCTTCAGAAATAAATGTTTGACTGAAGAGAGATGTGCTAATCATTAGCACAATCAATAAGCTTAAAATCTTTTTCATAATTATACAATTTTAGTTAATCTCAATATAGTTAAGAAAAACAAAAATATATATGAAAGTGCATATAACCAAAAAAAAGGGTCATTTAGAAAGATTATAAATATTCCTAAACGACCTAAAATAAATATTGGTTCTATGTTATTTGTAGTTGTTAGTTATTAAATGCCAATTTATTATAGGATAAAAACACTCAATAAGCAACACACAATAATTAATAAACAAGTAAAAAAAAGTAGAAATAATGAGACCACTCCTAAAAGTATTTTTTAGCCACTAAAACACAAATTCACTAAATTCCACTAAAAATATTTTATTGATATTTTTTGTTTAGTGGGTTTTTGTGTCTTGGTGTTTTCGTGGCATTTTTAATTTTTTTTAGTTTTTAGAGTAGATTCAATAATAGAAATCCATCCACCCGTACAGGCGGACTCCTTTTGGTCGTTGAATATTGTTTGTTGAGTGTTGAATGTTTAAATAAATTAAATATTATTCTACCTCAACTACTTCGGAAACTTCTATTTCAACTTCTTTAATTTCCGGAACTATATGTTTTTCTTTAACAATAATTAATTCATCAATAAGATTTGTTGCTCCTGCATATTTATCAATAATAAAAAGCATGTATCTAATATCAACACAAATAGTTCTTTGAAGTTCTGGTTCAAAAGCAATATCACCACTCATAGCTTCCCAGTTTCCATCAAATGCAAGCCCAATTAATTCGCCATTAGCGTTGATAACAGGGCTTCCTGAGTTACCACCGGTAATATCATTTGTAGTAAGGAAACAAGTTATCAATTTACCATTTTCATCATAAGGTGCATAATCTTTCTTTTCATAAAGTTCTTTGAGTTTTTTCTCAACGATGAATTCATCATTTTCAGGATCTTCTTTTTCCATTACACCTTTTAGTGTGGTGATGTAATCGTAATGAACTGCATCAGCAGGATAATAATCCTGAACCGAACCGTAAGATAAACGCATTGTTGAATTTGCATTAGGATAATAAACTTTATCAGGATTCATTTCCCGTAAACCGGCAACAAACAAACGATCACCTTTTTTAACTAATTTTTGGCTTCCACTATACTTACCTGCAAATTGCATTATTGTCCCAAATATTTCTTTTGCTAAAACCATTGCAGGATCTTTTTTAAGTTTCTTATATTTTGGATTATCAAGAAATTCATTCAGTACATCAGGGCAAGCAAGAACAGATTTTTCAAAAACATATTCAGCAAAATCTGAATAATTACCATCAAATTTTTTTGTCAATTTTGTGAAATACTCAGGGTGAAACTCTGCTGAAACATTCTTACTGTATAACTCAAACATGGCAGCCATAACTTTCATATCAGTAGATTCATTATAATCTTTAAAATGATCTTCTGAACCTTCTTTTAATTGTTCAATAGCTGTGTTTATTGCTTCTTCGTTTTCTTTTTTATCTTCAAGAAGACTTAATAATTTATTAAACCGGCGTGTATAAGTCAAAATTTCGGAACCGTTGATTGCAAAATTTGTATAGATTAGAGGTTTGAAATCTTTAGCCATTTTTTCGTATCCTTCATTAATTTCAGTTAGAGCATTTCCGTATTTAGCTTTTCTGTCGGGATCGGCATTAACCCATTTTGTGAATTCGTTTTCAATAGCCAATTTTTTATCATAAACTTTGAGTTTTTTCAAACCTCTTGTTTGTCCGATAAATAATTTCCATGCATTAGCAATTCCTGCATATTTCGAGGCATATTGAAGCTTTACTTTTTTATCAGCATCCATATCTTCTTTCCAAATCTCAAGTTGAATTCCAAAAACATCAATAAGGAAAGGATAAAAATTATTCAGTTTAAACTCAATTCCCGAAGAAGTAAGAAATCTTTCTGTTCCACCGGGGTATCCCCAAATCATGGCAAAGTCATCTTTTTCTACACCGGCAGTAGAAACCGGTAAAAAGTGTTTTGGTTTTAAAGGAATATTTTCTTTAGAATATTTTGCAGGTGAACCGTCTGGAGCGGAATAAACTCTGAAAATTGAAAAGTCGCCGGTATGACGTGGCCACATCCAGTTATCGGTATCTCCACCATATTTCCCGACAGATGAAGGAGGTGCACCAACAAAACGAACATCATCAAAAGTTTGGTAAACAAACATATAATATTCATTGCCGGCATAAAAGCTTTTTACAATGGCATTGTATTTTCCGTCTTCAGAAGCAATTTTTTCGAATTTACCTTTAAGTTGTCAGCTTCCGACATTGTATCTGATAAAAACGGCATAATACTGTCGGTAAGATTTTCCATCCTTATAAGGAATGAAGCTGACATATTTTCATTTTCCAATTCTTCATCAAAATTTTCGGCCCAAAAACCATCTGTAAGATAATCATGTTCTACAGTACTGTGCTTTTGAATATAACCATATCCACAATGGTGATTGGTAAATAAAAGCCCCTGATCGGAAACAATCCCTCCGGTGCAGAAAAATCCACGTGCTCCACCACCTGATAGACCAACAATAGCATCCTTAAGACTTGAGTTATTGATACTGTATATTTCTTCAGCAGTAAGCTGCAGACCCATTTCTTCCATATCAACGTAGTTTAATCGCTCAACAAACATTGGCAACCACATTCCCTCATCCGGTGCACCATTACCATAAGAGCTAATTCCGATAGCAAAAAATACTACCAAAGCAAAATAAATTTTTTTCATTTTCATTTTATTTAATGACCAATCTTTTTTTGGTCCGGTTAATAATTCAATTAATTAAATAATCAATTGTGATACTTGGCTTTAAAGATATTTTTAAAATTGGGTATAAAGGTATAAAGGAAATAAGGATATAAAAATATTTTCCTTTATTTCCTCTATTCCCCATATTTCCCAATTCAATATTAATTTGTAAAAGTCCGCTTATGCGGATTATTGTTAATTATACAGATTCGTTACAATTTATTTTTTACAAAAATAGAAACAAAATCCCGGAAATCATATTTTTTAATGCATCCGGGATTTTGTAAATCAAATTACGCTATTGAACTTTTCCTATTTCAACCAACAAAATAAACAGAAAAGAACTTCGCTGAAATATATTTAACCATACTGTTTATTTTTCTAAAATCATGCCACAAAAAATATACGCCTTAAGTTCATGTATTTAAGGCGTATATTAAAAAAATTGTTATTAAAAATTTGTTCAGTTTCAAACAATGATTGTTCGTTTGCGAACGGCGAACTGTAATTTGTGGCTGAATCTAAAATATTATATTTTTAACAATTTAAGATTTTAGAATTCAGATTTAAAATTTATTTATTTTCCCATCTTAAATCATTATTCATTAATCGGTGTTCGATATTCAATTTATCCTTTTTTTGAATTTTGAACTCCGAACACTGATTAATCACGCCTGAGTCGTGACAGGCTGATTTAAGATTTGTTTTATAAGAAAAATCCTACAATCCGATAGTTTCAAGTCCCTGTTCGTAAATTATATCCACAGGAATATTTGATTCGTTTATTCTATCAATATCTTTTTGAAGTTGAGGCATAACAAGACCTTTTTCTTTAACCCATATTTTTGCTTCATCATAGCTTCCGTCTCCCTGCATGATAAGAATTTTTTGCATTAAACTGATTACTGCTTCCTGCATTTTTTCAAAATTGACAGTATAAATTCCTTCTTCAGTTCTTATGAAAGCACCATTTTCTTTAAAATAATTATATCTCATCATATTGGCTTTTCCATGTGAGCTTGCTGCACCAAAACGACTTGAACGGAAAACGCTTGCAAAGAAAGTAACGTAATTATCCATAATTTCACCTTTGTCGAATTCACCCATTTCAAATAATTTTGTTACAAGATATAAACCCATAATGTCGGCTTTTCCTTCTTCAATTGCCGAATATTGCTCTTTGAGTGCTTTACGGACAGTTGATTTTCCGTCAATAGTATTTTTTATTCCCATTCCGTGAGCTACTTCATGAAACATAGTATTTGCGAAAAAGGCATCAAAAGTTACATGTTTTCTTTGACTTTCATCAATGACAACTTCTGAAATCGGAACAAGGATTTTATCAAATTTTGCTTTCATAGCATTTTTCAACTGCAATTTTCTGGTTCCTTTTTTAATATGAACTTCGGGATCGTTAGGAAGGTTAATGGCAATAGTTTTGCTTCCAGCATTGCAATCGCCACGATAAAATATCACATCATAAGCATTAAGATCTTCATCTGATCCGGGTATCTCTTTTTTGTATTCAGTGTCAACAGGCAATCCTCTTTGTAAGTCGGGGAGTAAAGAGGCAAATTTTGAAAGTCTATCGCTCCACTCTTTGTCTTTTAAAAGAACAAAAGATTCGCAAGCGGCTTTGTATCCAAACAGAGCATCTTCATAATTTTCGATTGGTCCGATAACTACATCAATATTATTATTTTTCATATCCAACCATGCAAGGTCACTTGGCTGATATTTGTTTGTTAGCAATGCTTCGGCACGTAAATTCAGATAGTTTTTCAGTCCTTCATCTTCGGCAAATTTTGCAGCTTCTTTTAATAATGAGGCAGCTTTTGTAAATTCTTCCTTGTATGCTTCGCTATACCAAATGGCATTCAAATTACCTTCATCATCTCTTCTTACAATTGTATAAAGATTTCCTTTATCATCATTTTCCCATTTTTCAAATTCTTCAACGGTCATATCCGTTGGATAAAAATTAGCACCTTTTGGTTTTACACCGTAACCTTCAACAAAAGGTTTATTGTTATCAAGTCTGTCCCATGGACCATAATTGATCATGGCAAATTTCTTCACAAATTCATTATCTATCTTTTTCAAAAAGGCACCTTTATCACCTAAAGTTTGTTTCCAATAAACAACATCCATAATTTCTGCAGCTTTGAATAGGTATGGAAGCATTTGTTTTTCCTTTTCGCTTAATTGTGAAATATCTGCTGTCAATTTCACTTTTTCATATTTAGCAACTTTTTTCTGCATTGGAGATTCTTCTTTAGTTTCTTTTTCCGGCGAAACACATCCGGCAATACTGAAAAAAAATATTACAACTGTTAGTAATGAAATAATTTTTTTAAACATAATTTTATTGTTTTGAGGTTAATATTTGTTTTTGTGGCTACAAAATTACTTAATATTCCGGGAAAATTTAAGTATAAATCTTTCCTATTTTCCATATACCTTTTTCCAAAAAGGCTTCAATAGTTTGGCGTTTAGCTTTATTGATAAGGTTAGAATGAGATATGCTATTTATTTTTGCATAATCAGCAAGTGTAATGATTTCCATTTCTTCGAGATATGCCAGCCTTTTATAATAACTATTTGTTAATGCTTTCCCAACTATCTCTTCCATAATTAATGTTTCCGCTTTTCTATCAAATTCATTAAAAGCATTGTAATACATTTTCCGGTCAATAAACTTTATGTTTATCGGTACATAGCCTTCTCTTATTAAAAGATAATTATTTAGTACTCTTCCTATACGTCCATTACCATCAACAAATGGATGAATGTTTTCAAAAGTTAAATGAAAAAGTGCTATTTTTTTTATGATGTTTTTATTATTTGTCGAATTATACTTAATAAGCATGTTTTCAATCTTTTTAATAACATGTTTTGGGTCAGAAGCAATGTGGTCGGCAACACGTACCCATTCATTATTTTTTCTGAATTGTCCGGCAACATCATCACGGATATTTGAAAGAAGCATTTTGTGCAACAACAATATCATCTCAATATTTAATTCTTGCTCTTTTGCTTTGGTATTCAAATATGAAACAACACGAGCCAGATTCTTCGTTTCAAATAATTCTCTTTCTGTAATATATCTGTCTAAATCTATTTGTAATAATATCTTTTCTGTTTCTTCAAGAGTAATTGTACTGTTTTCAATCGCATTTGAGTTATACACCTGTTCCGATACTTCTGCTTCATTTATAAGTTTTAGAAGTGGCTCTTTTTTTAGAGCAATTTTGTAATATCGTTCTCTGAGAACATGAATCTTTTTGAATATACTTAAGGTTTTTGCCATGGGGCAAATTTACATAATTTTTACGCTTTTGTCAACAAAACCGTGAAAATTTATTGTTTTTATTGCATTTTTCACGGTTTTACATTAGTGCATAAAGTCAATTTTTTTATAAAATTTCAGATTTATGATTTCAAATTTTAAATCTGAATTGTTAAATCTTAAATTGTTAGAATAAGACTTTATGGACATACATTAATTTGTCTGCCTAATCGAAGACTTAATTTTATCATCTTTGGTTAAACCTGATTTTATCTGAATATTTATTCCATCGGAAAGTCCGGTTTCTACAAATCGTTTTTCAAATTGTTGTGGTGTAACTTCTACTTCAACGAAAGTTGTATCATCTTCAAATTTTAGTAAGCTTTCTTTTATTGCAAGAACATTTTCAGCTTTTCCAAGAACAATATCTGCATTAGCACTATAACCTGCTCTGATAAATTCATCTTGCTGTAATTTAACATTCGCCCTTATTTTAAATTGAATTGCACCATTTTCTTCAACTCCTTTTGGGGAAATATGCTCAAGAATTGCATTAAATTTTGTATTTTCAATTGCACCAATTGACATGATAAGTAACATGCCTTCTTTAATTTTTCCTACTTCGGTTTCATCAATATTTCCTTCAAATATCATATCACTCATATCTGCAACATTTGCTATTGTGGTTCCCGGATTAAAGGTGTTACTTTCGATAACGGAATTACCAATTTTTACCGGTACATCCAGCACCATTCCATCAATTGTTGAACGAATTAATGTGTTTGTAGGTTTTTTCGAGTCTTTAGTCTGCCCTTCTTTTATCAACGCAAGATTATCTTCGGCAGCATTTTTTTCTTCGAGGGCAGTATTATAAGCCAGTTCATAATCCTCCAGTTGAGTCAATGCAATCACTTTATTATCAAATAAATCTTTTTGTCTTTCAAGATTTATTCTTGCATTTTTTAGATTAATTTTAGAACGTTTTAATCTTGATTCGGCATTGTTAAGATTTACCATATTTGGAATAATTTTAACTTTTGCTATCAGGTCTCCTTCTTTAACCATCTCACCGGCTTCAACATAAAGTTCCTGAATAATTCCTGAAACCTGTGGTTTAATTTCTATTTCTTTTCTCGGATCAACCGATCCGGTAGCAACTGTCTTTTTGATAATAGTTGTCTCAAATGCTGCCGTAGTATCATACAATACAGGTTTAGTTTTTGATTTATTGTAAAGATAATAAATAGTGTAGCCGAATGCTCCGATAATTATTATTCCGAAAAAAATCTTCAAAAATGTTTTCATTTCTATTTTTCTTTTAATTTTAACTTATTTTTTTATTTACTCTATTTTTAAACTTTAGGCACTCCAATCTTTAGTTCACTTTAAGTACTCATTTTATTCATCATGTAAAGCCTGAACAGGTCTGATGCTTACAGCTCTTTTTGCCGGTATTAATCCTGCAAAAGCTCCTGAAACTATTAAAACTACCAAGGCAGACATTGCAACATTAAAGTTAACTTCAGGGTTCATAAACATTTCGGTATTTGCACCTGACGTAATCAACAAATAATCTATCAGCTCTATCAATCCAACACCAACAACCAATCCTATATATCCGGAAATTGTTGTAAGAAAAACAGATTCAATAATTATTTGTGAAATAATATTAGCAGGAGTAGCTCCTATAGCTCTCATAATTCCAATTTCTTTTGTTCTTTCTTTTACAACAATAAGCATAATATTGCTTACCCCGATAACCCCTGCAAGTAAAGTTCCTATTCCTACTATCCATATTAATCCGTTGATACCTTTGAACAATCCGTTCATTTTAATAAATTCTTTTTCAACATTAAAATGTCCCACTGCTCTTGTATCTTCAGGAGAAATATTATGCCGGCTTTTTATTAGAGCCATTACTTTTTCTTCAACTTTGGAAACAGGAACATTGTCAATTGAAGTAATAGCAAACCATCCAACAACATTCCCATAATTATATGTTTGTTGTAAAGTTGTAAGAGGTATAAAAATAGAATTTGACTCTCTTTCAACTTCACGTCCTGATTTTTTTGATTTAAAAACTCCGACAACTTTAAAATATACTCCCCGTATTCGTATATATTCTCCAATGGGATCTTCACCGGCTTTAAATAAAACATCACGTACACGGTTTCCGATAACAACAATTTTCCTTTTCTCTTTTATATCAATGTCATTCAAAAACCTTCCTTTTAAAATTGTAACAGGGTCTATTAAAAAAATATCAGGATAATCACCAAAAACATTAAAAGCTCCTGTTTCTGTTCCTCTTACTACATTATCGGCACCTCTGAATCCACCTCCCTGAAGTCGTGGAGCTATATTTTTTATTTCCGAAACACTGTTTCTTAAAGCTTCTACATCATCATTTTTAAAATTATAATACCTACCCCGTGGAAATCCTTTATATGGAACCGTTGTTCTTTGAGTCCACATAAACATGCTATTGGTTGCCATGTCACCCATTCCTTGCTTAACTCCATTTTCAAGTCCTTTTCCTGAACCCAGCATTATCACCAACATAAATATTCCCCAGAAAACGCCAAATGCAGTAAGAAATGTGCGTAACTTATTTTTCTTAAGTACGGTGAAAATTTCCTGCCATTTATCTATATCAAAAATACTCATT
>JAIORY010000190.1 GCA_021107915.1 Bacteroidales bacterium
TAAATAGTGTCTGTCCATAAAGTCAAACATATTTAAAATAATCCCGAAAGCTTTAGGCACCAAATAAACTTCATTTCTCATCAGGATATTGAATCCTTACGTGATAAATATTCATTAATCTTTTCTTAAATATCTCTTTTATTCGTGTAATATCACCTAAGGTAATGTTTGTATAAATAAACTGATTATCATTAAGCTGGCCTTCAACTATTTTCTCAACCAGATTACTAATTTTTTCAACATCAGGTTTTTTTATACTTCTTGAGGCAGCTTCAACCGAATCAGCCATCATAACTACTGCTGTTTCTTTTGAGAAAGGTACAGGCCCGGGATATGTATATTTTGATTCATCAATATCAGATTCAGAATTGAATTTCATTTTCATTAAATAAAAATATCCAACTTTTCTAGTTCCATGATGAGTTCTGATAAAATCAATTATCTGATCAGGAATATTATGTTTTTTAGCTATTTCAACCCCATTAGATACATGATCAATAATAATTGAAGCACTTTCTTCAAAAGTCAGGTCGTCATGTGGATTTTCATCAGTAATTTGATTTTCGGTAAAATATTCAGGCTTGACAGTTTTTCCAATATCATGATATAATGCTCCGGTACGAACAAGTAAAGCACTTCCGCCAATCTCAAAAATAGCCTCTTCTGCAAGGTTTGCAACCTGTAACGAATGTTGAAAAGTTCCAGGTGCCAATGAAGATAAATCTCGCAATACTTGATTGCTTACATTAGATAATTCAATTAAAGTAACATCCGTAATCAAACGAAATACTTTTTCAAAAATATAAATCAATGGATAAGAAAAAAGAGTAAGAGTGGCACTCCCGGCAAATAACGCAAAGTAATATGGTTTTATTCCAACAATATCACCTTCCTGTATCAGTGTTAAACCAAGATAAATAAATGAATATCCAAGGAAAATCATCAAGGAAGTAAGAAAAAACTGTGATCGTCTCTGCAAATTCACAACACTAAAAACTGCAATAATTCCGGTAATTAGCTGAGAAAAAACAAATTCAAAACTATTCGGTACCAGAAATCCAATAATTATTACTGCAATAATATGTACATATAAAGCAAGGCGTGTATTGAAAAATGCCCTGATAACAATAGGAATCAAACAAATTGGCACAATATAAAGATAGGTAACATTGTACTTTACAACAATACTTGTAAGATATACCATAAGTATTATAAGCAAAAGAATAAGAAGAATTTTCTTATTATCTGAATATACATCTTTCATAAAATACAAAAGGAAAAATCTTAAAACAATAATCGAAATGGCAATTAATATCAATTGTCCGGCAATAATTAAATAATATGATGATGATGATCCAAGCCTTATTTCATAATTCTGCTTTATTGATTCTAAAAGCAAATACCTCTCATTTGTAACTAACTCACCCGTCGAAATTATTCTTTCACCTTTTTGAACCATCCCTCTCGTTATGGAAATATTTTCTATTTCCGAAAGTTTTTCTGCTTCTGTTCTTTCTCTGTTATAAACTACATTTTGTATTAAATGAACTTCTATTAGCGACAAAACAAGCTGCTTATCAATATTATTAACATTTCTGAGAGTATCATGAATGAAATCGTAAGCACTACGAATGGAAAAAAAATCACTAAGCATTTTTTCCTCTGCAATATTATCCTTCACAAGAATTATTTTGTAATCAACCGGCTTATCATCAATTACAGAATTGTATTTGATAATACCTTTTGAAAAAAGAGTATTGAAAACGCTATAGCAAAACTCTATATTTTGCTCCCTGCTATCATCTCCGTATGGATATTTTAGCTTCCATTTTTTTTCAAAATCATTAGAGATATCTTGTAGTTTGTCAAAAGTTCGTTTTGTATCATAAATAAAATATGGTTTGATCTGAGAAATAATGCGTTCTTTTTCCTGCGTAATTACACCTTCAGGTTTATTTATTGCAAAATCGTATGGCGCAATAAGATCAGCATGCATCCATGGTTTACCTTTTTGAAATTCGTATTTAAATTTTCCTTCTTTTGGAAAAATCAAAAAGAGCAAAATCACACTTAAAATAAAAAGAAAATTTCTGACTATCTCATTACCATATTCTTTCAGAAAAGCAATTATTTTTTTCATAAAAAAATTTTCACGAAGTTAGTAAATTTCTAAACAATATTATTGAATTGATAAATTCGGGTTTCGGGCTGAACGAAGTGAAGTCCCGTACCGACGTAGGAGGTCGGGATTTTAGGTTTTCATTACTTCATTACTTAGTCCACTCAGAAAAGCCAAAAAATAAAAAAATGCCACAAAAACACTAAAGCACAAAAATCCACAAAACAAAGAATATCAATAAATTAATTTTAGTGAAATTTAGTGTTTTTGTGTTTTAGTGGCGAATAAATACTTTTCGGAGTGGACTCATTACTCCAATATTCCAGTATTCCACCATTCCAAGTTATTTTTGTAATATTGTAAAAAACATCAGAAATGGAATTCGGAATTTGCTTATTGAGTATTGTACCGGTTAGGGCTGAACCATCCAATAAATTTGAAATGACAACACAAATATTATTTGGCGAACTCTTAACTATTATTGATAAATATAAAAATTGGTATAAAATATGTTTGGACTACGACAACTATGAGGGTTGGGTTGACAAAATACAGGTACACAAAATATCCCAAAACGAATATCAAAAACTAAATTCAAAAGAAGATAAAGTTACATTAGAGCTTGTTCAAAAAATCAAAAATATTAGTCTTAATAAATCATTTAATATTGTAATTGGAAGTAGAATCCCACCTTTAAATAATAGCATTTTTAAACTCAATGAAGAAGAATACTATTTTAATGGAGCAACTTCAGGATTAGAAGAACAGAAAAAAAACAAAATTCATGAATATGCACTTCTATTTTTAAATACACCTTATTTATGGGGAGGCAAAACACCATTTGGCATTGATTGTTCCGGATTTACACAAGTTTGCTACAAACTTTGCGGAATTAAATTAATGCGTGATGCATCGCAACAAGCAAGTCAGGGTGAAACCATTAATTTTATCTCTGAAGCTACTCCGGGCGATCTTTTATTTTTTGATAATGAAGACGGAGATATTATTCATTGTGGTATTCTTTTGCAGGAAAATAAAATTATTCATGCCCATGGAAAAGTAAGAATTGATAATATTGACCACCATGGAATTTTCAGTAAAGAATCACAAAAATACTCACATAAGCTTCGGATTATTAAATGCGTAAATGATTAAATGCGAAAATATTTAATTACTTCTTTGGGATAATTTTTTTTATTTACCCTTAAATCCGCAAGTGTTTTTTGTTAGCCGCTAATATTACGAATTTACGCTAATTTTACTTCACTCATTTTGGTTAGGTAAAATAAGTTCTATTTTATTATTATTCGCGCATTCGCGGCTATTTATTTATTTTAATTTTAAATTACACTTTTCTGTAAAACATTCAATAATTAATTTACATTTGCCTCGAAATTTCAAAACAGAAATTTTAACGTATTTTTTTTGAAATATTTTCTTCGGGGCAGGGTGAGCTGATTGTTCAACATTTGAACAGCAGTTATTCCCGACCGGCGGTTATAGTCCGCGACTCTCGCCTATGGCGAGACTGAGCCAGTGAAATTCCGGCACCGACAGTATAGTCTGGATGATAGAAGAACATGTTTTACTACTTATTTGTTTGTAACCATTGGAATACTTTGGTTATAAACGGGTTTGGTAAAATATCATTTGAGCCCCGTAAATTTAAATTTACGGGGCTTTTTTTTTATTAATTTTTAAAATCTAAAAAATGAAAAAAACAATGACGGTTTCAGTATTATTATTTTTTGCAGCAATTTTTAATAATACATTTTCACAAACAATTGTAAATGGAATTATTCTGGATTCAATTTCGCAAAATTGCATCTCAGATGTTTCTATTTATAATGAAAAAACAGCAGATGGCACAAGCAGTAACAAAGATGGAAGGTTTTCTATTTTATTAAAAAAAGGAAAACATAATCTTTTGATAAGTTATCTTGGTTATCAACAAAAATCAATTAATATTTTGGTTGATACAAACACAAAACAAATATATCTTGGAAAAATATATTTATCTTCCGAACAATTTGAATTGAATGAAATAGGCATTATTGCTGATATTTCCAGAGAAAGAAAAACTCCTGTTGCAACATCTACCATTAAAGCAAATACAATCGAAAATGAATCGGGAGATGAACCTTTTCCGCAAGTTATGAAATCTGTTCCAGGAGTATATCCTACACGATATGGTGGAGGAAGTGGAGATGCCCGAATAAGCATTCGTGGTTTTAAACAAGAAAATATTGCTCTTTTGTTAAATGGAATTCCGGTGAGCAGTGTCGAAAATGGATTAGTTTATTGGAATAACTGGATAGGACTCACAGAAGCTACTCAAACAATTCAGGTGCAACGCGGACTTGGTGCTTCAAAAGTTGCATTGAACTCGGTTGGGGGAACCATCAATATAATAACTAAAACAACAGAAAATATAAAAAACGCCTCAATAAAATATTCCATTACCAATTATGGAAATTCCAAAACTACTCTTGCTCTTTCATCAGGAAAACTAAATAATGGATATGTAATAACATTTCTTGGCTCAAAAACTACGGGAACTGGTTATGTTGATGCAACTTATGTTGATGCATGGGCATATTTTTTAACAATAAGCAAAGATTTTGGCAAAAATCATAAATTAGTTTTCACAGGATTGGGTGCGCCCGAAAAACATGGGCAAAAAAATTTAAAATTGTCTCAAATAGAAATTGATAAATATGGAAATAAATTTAATAAGGATTGGGGAAGTTATAATGGAGAAATAAATAATCTTTCAGAAAACTTTTATCATAAGCCTCATTTCAGTCTAAATCATTATTGGAAAATCTCAGATAAGTCATTTCTTGCATCATCAGCCTATCTTTCATTTGGATATGGAGGAGGAAAATGGTCTGAGTCATATAATTATGCTCCCGGAATTTTTAATTATAGAAATCCATCAGGGCAAATTGACTGGAATAGTATTTATAATCTAAATTCGCAAAACCCTAATCAAACTATACTTGCAAATGGAGATACAGTCAGCGGTTATTCTCAAAATATTCAAACAAATTTTTTAGCAAATCATATTTGGTATGGATTTCTTTCATCATTCAATCACGAAATAAATGAAAATCTGAAACTAACAGCAGGAATTCATACACGTTCATTCAAATCACACTTATTTGAAAAAGTTACTGATTTGCTTGGAGGTGATTTCTATGTTGATAATTTTGCATGGGCAGTTGATGGAATATCAGGAAGAGAGCAAATTAAAACAGTAGGAGATATTATCAATGTGGATAACGGAGCATTTATTAATTATATCGGTTCTTTCGGGCAACTTGAATATAATAATGAATCAATCTCAGCATTTATTGCCGGAACAGTTTCCAACACATGGTTTCAAAGACAAGACAACTACAATTATATTGACAATAATTATAGCAAGACAGTTACTATGAAAGGTTTTGATATGAAAACCGGATTAAATTATAATCTAAATGAAAAACATAATATATATTTTAATACCGGATATTTTTCAAAAGCACCATATTTTAAATTTGTTTTTGGGAACTTTACAAATGTTATTTCCAAAGACTTAAAAAACGAAAAAATAAAAGCCATTGAATTGGGATATGGTTTCAGAAGCAAAAAAACGTCAGTAAAAATAAACACCTATTATACTTATTGTCAAGACAAAAATTTTCTCTCAAATGAATACATTCAACTGGAGAACAACACTCAAACACGTGCAATAGTCAAAGGTTTGGACGCATTACATAAAGGTGTCGAACTTGAAATTTCAAGCAATCTACTTGCAGGACTTCAAATAGGAGGTTTTTTATCATTAGGCAATTGGAAATGGAAAAACAATGTAATTGCAATTCTTTATGATGAAAACAATATTGCTGTTGATACAATTGAAGTTTACGCTAATGGATTATTTGTTGGAGATTCTCCTCAAACACAAATTGGGGTTTCAGCTAAATACAAGATATTTAACACAATAGACCTAAGTGCAAGGTGGATTTATTATGATAGACTTTACGCTGATTTTGATCCTGCTTCAAGAAACAATAAAAATGACAATCAGCAATCATATAAACTTCCGGCATACAATCTTATGGACATTCACATTTTGTACTCCTTTGTTTCCAATAACAGACCTATTACTTTATCAATGAGTTGTTATAATATATTTGATAAACAATACATTGTAAGAGGCGAAGATGGAATATCTCATAATATTAATGATTTTAGAGGATTTTGGTCATTTGGAAGAAACTTTAATTTTTCTATCAAAATTGGTATTTGATAAGAAAAGAGTAAGGTTTAGAATTTTATAATTTGTTTTTATTATAATAAATACAGTGCAAACTACATTTTTCTTTAAATGACTTTTCAACAATTTAAACAATTCTATTTATTGAGTTTCTGACTTTTAACAAATATTAACAAATAATGTTAAAAACAATTTGTCTTTATTATGTAGATAAATCATTACTTTTATTTGCTAAAAAAAATGAAAAAATAATTTTAAAAAATTTAATAAAATATTAACATTTTTTTTTCAATGTCATTTAAATCTTTATATATTTTTATTTTTTATTAACAAAAAATTATTAACCAAAAACCAAAATGCTTATGAAAAAGAACAAACTATTTATGTTATTAGCATTAGTATTATTCTCAACAGCAACCTTTGCACAAGGTTTTGTTAAAGGAGTAGTAAAAGATGCTGATACAAAGGAAACCTTAATAGGTGCAACAATTGCAATACAAGGTACCACAACCGGCACAATAACTGAAATTAACGGTGATTTCAAACTTCAGGTTCCTGAAGGATCTCAAACAATTGAAATTTCTTTTGTTGGTTACAACACAAAAGTTATTGAAGTTAATGTTGCAGATGGAAAAACAAAAAATCTTGGTGTTATACTACTTGATGCTAAGTTTTTTGGATTGACAGGTATTAATATTGTTGCTGATCGTGCCAAAGAACGTGAAACTCCTGTTGCATTTACAACAATGAAAGCTGCACAAATTGAAGAGCAACTTGGTTCACAAGACATTCCAATGGTTATGAATGCAACTCCAAGTGTTTATGCAACAATGCAAGGTGGTGGTGCCGGTGATGCACGTATTAGCGTTCGTGGATTTAACCAAAGAAACGTTGCCATTATGATTAATGGTGTTCCTGTAAACGACATGGAAAACGGATGGGTGTACTGGTCAAACTGGGACGGTGTTGGTGATGCAACATCATCTATTCAGATGCAAAGAGGATTGAGTGCTGTTAATCTTGCTACTCCTTCAATTGGTGGTACTATGAACATCATTACCAATCCTGCTAAAATGGATGCCGGAGTTAAAATCAAACAAGAATTTGGCTCAGGAAAATTCTTAAAAACAACTATCTTTGGAAATACAGGTCTAATTGATGGCAAATATGCTTTTAGTGCCGGTGTTGTAAAAAAATCAGGTGTTGGTCAAATTGATAAAACATGGACTGATGCTTATGCATATTACTTAGGTGCAAGCTGGAACGTAAACAAAAATAACCGTCTTGAGTTTTATGCAGTAGGAGCACCTCAACGTCACGGACAAAATCTTTACAAACAAAATATTGCTGCTTACAGTCATGAATTTGCTGAAGGTCTTGATGATTATGATCCGGCAGCATTAGAAGAATATCCTGAAGCTGAATCAGGTTTAATGTACAACGAAAACTGGGGACCGGTAAGTAATAGTTACACAGGACAACAATGGTGGAATGGTAAAACTCATGATCGTTTTAACGAAGATTATATTAATGAAAGAGAAAACTTTTTTCACAAACCACAGATTAACCTTAACTGGTATAAACAATGGAGCGAAAAGTTAACTCAATATACCATTGTATATTACTCAGGTGGTACAGGTGGTGGTACCGGTACTTATGGAAAAGTTAAATGGGACTATTCAGGACCATCAAGATTTGTTGATTTTGATGCAACCATAGCTAATAATTCAGTTAGCGATACTGCAAAGGGTATTTTAAGAAACAGTTGTAACAATCAATGGACAATTGGAGCCATTTCAAAATTCAATTTCAAGGTAAGCGATAAATTCAAACTTAACTGGGGTGTTGACTGGAGAACAGCTTCAATAGATCACTTCCGTGAAGTTCGTGACCTTCTTGGTGGTCAATTCTATGTTTATTCCGGAGATGATTTTTCAACTTCAAATAACAAAGTTCTTGGCGACAAAATTGCTTACAATAACACAAACACAGTTGACTGGCTTGGCGCATATTTACAAGGTGAATATAAATCAGGAAATTTCACTGCTTATGGTATGGCAGGTTATTCAATGATTAAATATTCATATACCGACCATTTTACAAAAACTGATGATGGTGGCGAATTATTTATTGAATCTGATTGGATTAGCGGTCTTCAGGTAAAAGGTGGTGCCGCTTATAACCTTAACGAAAATTTTTCTATATTTGCTAATGCAGGTTATGTTACTAAAGTTCCTATATTCGACAATGTAATTGATGACTATAACGGAGTTTATGCTGACAATCCGGAAAATGAAAAATTCACATCATTTGAAGGAGGTATTAACTATGTTTCTTTAGATCAAAAATTTATTGTTAAAGCCAACTATTATTATACTCTTTGGACTGACCGTGCAAGAAGCATGGGTGTTACTAACGAAGACGGTACAGAAGGTATCATTTTCTTAAAAGGTATGAATCAACTTCACACAGGTTTTGAAATGGAAGCGAAATACAAACCAATCAAATTTGTACAATTTGATGCTGTTATTTCTCTTGGAAACTGGAACTATACAAGTGACGTTGAAGGTACATACAAAAACTATGATGGACAACAAACTGAAGAATCGTACCATTATTATGTTAAAGACCTGAAAGTTGGTGATGCTCCACAAACTCAATTTGTTTTTGCAGCAAGTCTTTTCCCAGTTAAAGGATTTCAGATTCAGGGAATTGCCAGACATTACAGAAACAATCATGCTGATTGGGATCCTTTCTCAAGAACAGATGACCCTGGCACTGAAATAATACAAAGCTGGACTGCTCCGGCTTTTACTGTTATTGATCTTCATGCTTCGTATAATTTACCTCTTGAGCTAAAGAACTTTAGTTTCCAGGTATTTGCTCATGTATTTAACCTAACTGATGCACTTTATATTCAGGATGCTGTTGATAATAGTGCTTATAATGGCTTTGACGGCGACCACGATGCAGATGATGCTGAAGTATTCTTTGGTCTTCCAAGATCAGTAAATGCTGGACTTATTATAAAAATTAAATAATTTATCCAAATAAATTTTTAAAAGCCATCCACACGGGTGGCTTTTTTTTTATTAATTTTACATCATAATCAAAATTTATTTTTATGAAACTCGTAACCAAATATCTCCTGATTGCTTCAGTATTGTTTATTGGATTTTATTTTACTTCGTGTAAAACAGAAAAGCAAAGTAGTGACAAACCTTACGTTGTTATGCTTTCTGTTGATGGTTTTAGATGGGATTATCCCGATAAGGTTGAAACACCAAATCTTGATTATATTGCAAAAATCGGAGTTAAAGCCCAATCATTGAGACCATGTTTTCCGAGTAAAACATTTCCAAATCATTATTCAATGGCTACGGGTTTATATCCCGATAATCATGGAATAGTGGGAAACAGTTTTTATGCTCCCGATCTTGATGCTCATTATGCAATACGTGACCGTGACGCAGTTGAGAATGGAGATTTTTATGATGGAGAACCTATTTGGACAACTGCTGAAAAGCAAGGAGTAATCTCCGGTTCATATTTTTGGGTTGGCTCAGAAGCACCTTGTCAGGATATTCGACCAACATATTGGAAAAGATACGATCATGATTTTCCTTTTGAACAAAGAATTGATAGTGTAATTTATTGGTTAAAATTACCTGAAGAAAAACGCCCTCATTTAATAACATGGTACATACACGAACCGGATGCACTTGGACATAGATATGGCCCGGATAGCGATACCATGAAATATGAAATTCATTATTTAGATAGTTTGATTGGCGTTTTTATGACAAAAGTCAACCTACTACCTCATAAAGATAAAATCAATATTATTATAACTTCCGACCATGGAATGGCTACAATCAAAAAATCAAAAACTGTTATTCTTGAAAATATTATTCAGGAAAAATGGTTTGATAAAATCAAAGGAGGCAGTCCTGTATTTAACTTTGAATTTAATGAAGAATACAGAGATACGGCATTAGCAGTTCTCAAATCTATTGAAGGTCTTAAAGTTTGGGAACACGGAAAACTCCCCGAAAGGTTACATTACGGAACAAATCCCCGAACTCTTGATTTAATAGTTGTTGCCGATAGTAGTTATAATGTCGTTTGGAAAGAAAGACGGGCACATGATGGAGGCAATCATGGTTTTGACAATTTTAATACTGATATGCATGCTATTTTTTATGCTTACGGCCCTGCATTTAAAGAAAAATATTCGCAAGCAACTTTTAACAATATTGATCTTTATCCACTTATCGCTAACATCCTTAATCTAAAACCGGCTAAGATTGATGGG
>JAIORY010000217.1 GCA_021107915.1 Bacteroidales bacterium
TATTTTAATGGAACACGCTGTAAACCCCTAATCAAATCAATTGTTTCCAAGGCATAAACCATGTGTGCATCAGCTTGTGGGTGTTTTCCCTGATATTCACGAGTTGAAATACTATACTTTTTGAGTGCTTGCAACCCATTGACAAAAATAAAATCAGGGTGATTAGCAACAGCATTTTTCAAAGCCTCATCCGGTTGATTATTGGGTGAAGTTGGCATAAATAGCACGATAATTTTAGTTCGATAATTTGAAAATAATTTTTCGATACCCGTAAAATAAAAATCATACACATCGTAATCAGAAACATCATTATTAAAATCATGCTTTCCTTGTTTTTGATACAAAAGCTTATTTTTTAAATAAAGATATACATATCGGGGAGCTACGAAAAATATTTTTACAAACTTTTTAAAACTCATTTCTATTCCTTCTTTGCGGTATAATTCGACCATCTTAAAAGTGTGTCTGGTTTTTAAGGGGTAATCAATTTTAAGATCTGTTCCATCCATGGTAATATAAGCAGCAGCCAATGGAAGTTTCTTTGACGCTGTGGGCGGAAAGGGAGATCTGGAACGATTAAGCAAACCTTTCCAACATCCAAGAACAAGGTATTTTGGTTGTAATTTATCAAGTATTCTCTGATCTTTCAACTTTTTTGCCTTCAGCATTGCGTGAATATAGGAAAATGAACACACCCCATAATTATATGCAGGTATCTTAAATCTGTCTGCAATCACCTGAGTGAAAGTTTGATCAGCTTCTATTTCATCCCCATAAGTAAACGAACAACCCAATGACATAACACCACCGGACCGATAGGACATAGCATTCTCATTTTCACTTATTCTGTATCCTAGTTGGTGGCTTTTTACATAAAAACTACCATCTTTTATTGGAGCTGAAACATTTGAAGCAAAATCAAATCCGATTTCCGAATCGTAAACATAAGCCCCAACAGGCCAGCGACCCGGGTTAGAAACTACTTGTGCTAATTGTTTGTGAATCTGAAAAGAAAAATAAGTATTAAAAGCAGCAAATATCAAAACAATGACACAAAACATATAAATCATAAATTTCAATTTTTTAGAATTCGGGTTCTTCATAAAGCTTCTTTTCTACTAAAGGTTAACAGAAATTTAATATTCATACATGGGAATGCAAATGTATTAAAAAGATTGATGTTTATAATATTGATGTTTATAATAATGAAGTGAAAATATATAATTAGTGCTTGTCAATAAAGTCAATTTTTTTTATAAAATTTTAGATTTATGATTTTAGATTTATATTTATAGAATCCGCTAATATCAACAAATTTTAAATTTTAAATCTGAATTTTTAAATCTTAAATTGTTAGAACAAGACTTTATGGACAGACACTAATTATTATGATCTTTATGATTAGATATGATTTTTTACTTTTATCATAAAAATCAATTTAATCAGTCAAATCAGTGTACTATTCCTCAAAAGCATTTTCAAAATCTTCCTCAAAATATTTATTTATAGAATCGCAACCGTAATTAAAAATACGACTGTTGTTATCCTCATTTGTATAAATAAATTTTAGTTTGTTTTGTTTTGTGGTTGATAATAATGACATAGCTTCCATTCTGATATCTTCGAGTTTGGTCTTTTCTTTTGAACCAAGTTTTTTCAATAAATCAGTCAACTGCTGATAAGATAATTTACTGACTTTAGACTCAAGACCTGCTTCAAATTCCTGAATAACTTTTTGTGTGTTCGTAAAGCTACCACCTGATTCGATTGGGAAAGAAGCCGGAAGAATAAGATCAGCTTTTTTGGCTGTTGCGGTCATAAAACAATCCTGAACCATCACGAAATCAGAAATTGCCAACCATCCTGCAATCTTAACTTTATTTTTTGCAGTTCCAAGTGGATCTTCTCCGAAAATGAAAAGATTTTTTAGTTGTCCTTCTTCCAAATTCAAAAATTGACTGTCTTTAATTTTAACAGGCAACTCATCAATTTCCCATTTCTTTTTCATCAATTTAACAAGATCGGGGTCATCAATTGGCTGGCTGCCTACTCCGAGCTTAGGACAAATTCCCATATCAAATAATCCCTGAGAATTGTTTTTTTCTTTAAGTGAAATTAAGCCGCTTGCAATTTTTCCGAGTTTGCCTGTAAGCATGTTTAAATTGAATAATTCGTAGCTGGCATTTGCCGATATTTCTTTCTCGGAAAATACAATAACAGCATTCATTTCATTATTGTATGATTTTGCAAATTCAATAATAACATCCATAAACGGAACACCGGAAAGCTCAACCAGTTCGCTGAAATTTTCTTTCAGAATCTCGTTTTTATATTCTTCATAAGCTTCGCAATTATCATTAATAAACAAGGCATTATGAAAATTATTTGCAACAAGATAATAGTTAACAGCTTTAATAAAATGATAATATGATTTTATCTGAAGCATTTTATCAACTTTATGTTTCAACGAACTGTCATCATGAATAGTAATAAGTTCAACCGGTATTTTATTTTCGAATTGAACATTATTTATCATAAATCCTGCTACGGCATTATCCTTGTTGATTTCTGAGCCGAGCAGATAAATTTTGCTTGCATCATTAAGCTGAGAAAAAGGAACATTATCTCTGGAATTAAAAATATAACCCTCACCGCGATTCAGATAATGAAGACTTGTAACATTATTTGTTTTAGCACCAACTCTCGCAAGTTTCTGTACGAGGTACATTTCTTCATTTGTAAGTCTTGCTCCGGCAAAAAAAGCGTTATCATCAGGTTTAACCGTAGTAATTTTTTCTGCAATTATTTCATAAGCTTTCTTAAAACTAATCTCTGTAAATTTCCCTTTTTCTTTATGCAAAGGTTTTGTAATTCTTGAAATATCATTCAAATATTTATATCCGAATTTTGGATATTTACAAAGATTACCATCAGCATTTACGAGTCCTTCTTTTCCGGTAACTTTCATTACAAAGTTACTTTTATGATTGATGGTTATTTCGCAACCAACCGAACAATAATTACAGATAGTATTAACTTTATCAGTTTTTATTGGGCCCGGTTTAAACAAAACATTTTCGGTAATAGCTCCGGTTGGGCAAGTAGAAATACACAATCCGCAACTTTCACAAGTTGAATCCTGAAGTCTGTCGCCCATGCTTGGTGCAACATAGGTTTCATAACCACGATTTATCAATCCTAATGCGTCTGCACCAACAACTTCACTACAAATTCTTATACATCTGGCACACAAAATACATTTATTATTGTCAATTTCGATGTACGGATGCCTGAAATCTATCTTATATTCTTTGTATTCTCCGGCAAATTTCTTTTGTTCAGCATCATAATCAGAAGCATATTTTTTCAAATCACAATCAAAAACTTCAACACAACCACATTCAAGGCATCTTTGTGCCTCATGCTTTGCAACATCTTCGTCAGCATATCCAAGTTCAACTTCTTTAAAATTCAACCTGTCATTTGGCTCAAGAGTTGGCATTTCTTCACGCTTCTGCTCCGTAAAACATCCTTTATATTCTTCTTCAATCTGGGTTTTAAAATTATCTTTTTTACTGAGAAATTCTTTTTTCTGAGGAACAACTTCTTCATTATTAAGAAAAAGATTGCAACTGTATGAAGCGAGTTTTGCTTGTGCAATTGCTTCAATAACGGTTGCCGCACCGGTAACTCCATCTCCTGCTGCAAAAACTGATTTTATTCCGGTTTGCAAGGTTTTAGGATCAGCTTCAATATCGCCCCAGCGAGTGAGTTTTAATTCGCCTTCACGTGTTGAACTATTTATTTCATCAAGAAAATTAACATTAGTTTTTTGTCCGATGGCAGCAAGAATATAATCAACATCAATATCAAATTCAGAGCCTTCGATTGGCATAGGTCTTCTTCTTCCTGAAGCATCAGGCTCACCTAATTCCATTTTAAGACAAGTAACGGATTTTACATTCCCGTCTTTATCTTTATTTACTTTAACAGGATTTGTTAACAATTTATATTCAATGCCTTCGAGCTTTGACTCATGAATTTCAATTGGATTTGCAGGCATTTCTTTTTCGGTTCTACGATAAATCACATAAACCTCATCAGCACCACATCTTTTGGAAGTACGACAGCAATCCATTGCAGTATTACCACCACCGACAACAACTACTTTTTTACCTATAAAATTAGCCGGTTTCCCCGACATTTCCATCTCTTTAAGAAAATCGATACCTGAAAAAACATTTCCTGCATCATCACCTTCACAACCTATTAAAGTACCTCTTTGAGAACCTATGGTAAGAATAGTAGCATCGTAATCATCCTTAATATCTTTATAGATTACATCTTCACCAAATTTTTTATCATAGAAAATATTTGCTCCAAGTTCGGTGATATTATCAACTTCCTTTTGCAGAATATCATTTGGCAATCTGTATTCAGGAATTCCATATCTTAACCAACCACCTGCTTTTGGGGCAGCTTCAAAAATATCAACATGATGACCTTCTTTTTGAAGGAAGAAAGCAGCAGAAAGTCCGCCGGGACCGGCTCCGATAACTGCAACTTTTTTATTGGTTTTTTCTTTAAGTTCAGGAACAAATTTATTTTTTGAATCAAGATCATAATCGGCAGCAAATCGTTTCATATAATCAATGCCGACAGCAGCACCTTCATCCAGAAGATTTCTTCTACAAGCAACTTCACAAGGTCTAACACAAATTCTGCCGCATATTGCAGGCAATGGATTTGTTTCTTTTATTAAGGCAACCGCTTCGTGATATTGTCCTTTATCGATGTGAGAAATATAACCCTGAACATCAACTCCTGCAGGACATGTTTGAGTACAAGGTGCTGTACAATCTGCATAGTGGTTGCTCAACAAAAGATCAAGAGCTGTTTTTCTGCCCTGTCTTACTTTTTTGTTATTTGTTTCTATCTTCATTCCTTCTGCTACTTTCGTAGAACAAGAAGGCTGTAATCCTCTCATACCTTCAACTTCTACAACACACACATAACAGGAAGTGTAAGGTTTTAATCTGGGATCATTACAGAGGGTTGGTATTTCAATATTCTTTCGTTTGGCAAGATCCAAAATCGTTTCGCCATTATATGCTTGAGTTATTTTTCCGTCTAATGTTACGTTTATTCTTTCACTCATTTCTAATATCTTTCGTTTAGATTCAAAAAATTAATAAACTTTAATTGCGTCGAACTTACATTTTGTAAAGCATGATCCACATTGAATACAATCATCTTGTCTAATAAAATGAACTTCTTTTCTGCTTCCGTCAATTGCTTTTGTTGGGCAATTAATTGCACAAACCGTACATCCTGTACATTTTTCAGGGTCAACTTCATAAGTAAGCAATTTTTTACAAACTTTTGCAGGACATTTTTTATCGTAAATATGAGCTTCGTATTCGTGTCTGAAATATTTTATAGTTGTCAAGACAGGATTTGGAGCAGTTTGTCCTAAACCACAAAGGGAGCTGTCTTTAATTTGATAAGCAAGTTCTTCGAGTTTTTCAATATCTCCATCTTCACCTTCGCCTTCAGTTATTCTGGTAAGTATTTCGAGCATACGTTTTGTACCGACACGGCAGAAAGTACATTTACCACAAGATTCTTTTTGAGTAAAATCAAGGAAAAATTTTGCAACGTCAATCATACAGGTATCTTCATCCATCACAACCATACCGCCCGAACCCATAATAGCACCTGTAGCATTTACTGAATCGTAATCAACAATAGTGTCCAAAAGATGTTCGGGAATACATCCTCCCGAAGGGCCACCCATCTGAACAGCTTTAAATTTTTTATCATTTTGAATTCCGCCGCCAATTTTAAAAATAACATCTCTGATGGTCATTCCCATCGGAACTTCAGCTAAACCTGATCGTTTAATTTTCCCGACAAGGGCAAAAACTTTTGTGCCTTTACTCTTTTCGGTTCCATATTTTGCATAAGCATTGGCACTATTAATAATAATCCATGGAATATTTGCCAAAGTTTCTACATTATTGATATTGGTAGGTTGTTTCCAAAGACCTGAAGCAGCAGGGAAAGGAGGTCGTTTACGAGGCATTCCTCTTTCGCCTTCAACGGAGGCTATCAAAGCAGTTTCCTCACCACAAACAAATGCTCCGGCACCTTCTTTTATATAAAGATCAAAATTGAATCCATGAATTCCCAAAATATTTTTCCCGAGATAGCCATTTTTACGTGCTTGAACAATAGCAATTTCCAGACGTTTGATGGCAAGAGGATATTCAGCACGGCAATAAATAACTCCACCCGTAGCTTCAATTGCATAAGCACCGATTATCATTCCTTCGATAACTGAGTGTGGGTCACCCTCAAGAACTGATCTGTCCATAAATGCTCCCGGGTCACCTTCATCAGCATTACAGATTATATATTTATCTTCGGCTTTATTGTTATTTGCAAATTTCCATTTCAAACCTGTCGGGAAACCGCCGCCACCACGACCTCTTAATCCTGAGTTGATTATTGTTTGGATTACATCGAGTCGTGAAACATTCTGACCGGCAATCTTTTTAATTGCACGATAGCCATCCCTCGCTTCATATTCTTCAATATTTTCAGGATCGATATATCCGCAATTTCTTAAGGTTATTTTAACCTGATCATCAATAAAAGTATTATCAATAGTTTTAAAAGTATCCGCTTTTACTACATAATCTTTGATAGGTTTGTTTTCCTTGAGGTGCTTTTCAACTATTTCAACAACTTTATCTTCATCAATCTCACCATACATAAAAGAGCCGGTTTCATCGATAACTTCAACAAGAGGTTCTCTGTAGCACATCCCTATACAGGAAGTCTTTTTTAATTCAAATTCTAAGTTTTCAGTTTCCTGAATGTGCTTGATTTTATCAAAAACCTTTTTTGCTCCGGCAGCAATTCCACAACTTCCAAGGCCAACTATTACTTTTATCTTTTCCATTTTTTTGTGTTTCGGGTTTTGGGTTTTGAGTTTCGGGTTTTGAGTTTCGGGTTTTGGGTTTGCAACTTGAAACCTGAAACCAGAAACCTGCGACATGAAATTAGCCCGTATGGGAAACTAATTCGCTTCCTGTCGTTTAATATCTCTAATAATCTTTTTTGCTTTATCTCCAGTAAGTTTTCCATAAGTTTCCTCACCTATCATCATCACCGGAGCAAGTGAACAGCATCCAAGACATGCCACCGATTCCAGAGTAAACAAACCATCTTCGGTGGTTTCGCCATCATTTATTTTTAGTGCATCCTGAAGTGCGTCAGTTAATGCATTTGCATTTTGAACATGACATGCAGTCCCATGACAAACTTTAATAATATGTTTCCCGACGGGATTTAATCGAAACTGAGAGTAGAAGGTAGCCACACCGTACATATCACTGAGTTCAAGTCCTGTTTCATCAGAAACTTTATCAAATGCATCTCTTGGAATATAGCCAAATATTTCCTGGATTCCTTGCAATATCGGAATCATATTTCCCTTTTTGTTTCTATACTTTTCGATTAGGGGATCAATTGATAAGAGGTCTGCTTTCTCCTGTTCAATTTCGATAATATCTGTATTTAGTCTTGTTATTCGCATCTTATTCTATCTGTTAATTTTCGAGTGGTAAAAATAAAAAATGTTTGTGTTTGAAGGCTTAATAAATTCAATTTATATTCTATTTAAATAGCTTTGATTAATAAAAAAAACCACTGTCAAATTTTCTGAAAGTGGTTTTTATATTTTCTTCTTTACATTTTATTTAGAAGATTTTGTTTTCTTCTTAGTTTGTTTCGTTTTACCGGATAGCTTCTTATGCATTGCATTTGCAGCTATTCTTCCCGCACCCATAGCAAGAATTACTGTTGCCGAACCGGTAACAATATCGCCACCGGCGTAAACATTTTCAATAGAAGTTTCATTTGTTTTGGGATTTACTTCGATATATCCCCACTTATTTAGCTTTAAATTAGGTGTTGATTGGAATATAATTGGGTTAGGTCCGTTTCCAATTGCAACTATTGCAAGGTCACATTCAACAGTAAAGTTTGAGTTTTCGATAGGGATTGGTCTTCTTCTGCCGGATTTGTCAGGCTCGCCAAGTTCCATTTTAATACATTCAATAGCCTTTATTCTATTATTATCTGTTCCAATATACTTCACAGGATTATTCAATAATTTAAAAATAATACCTTCTTCACCGGCATGATGAACCTCTTCGCCTCTTGCCGGAAGCTCATGGCGCGACCTTCTGTAAATTATTGTAACCTCATCCGAACCTGCCCTTTTTGCTGTCCTGGCACAATCCATAGCAACATTACCTCCTCCGATAACTGCAACTTTATTACCATGTGGCATGGGGGTATCGTATTCAGGAAATTTATATGCTTTCATCAAATTCATCCGTGTAAGATATTCATTTGCTGAAAAAACATTTCCAAGACTTTCTCCTTCGATATTCATAAATACAGGCAATCCTGCTCCAACACCAATAAATACAGCGTCAAAGTTTTCAAGCAATTCATCAATGGTAAGTAATGGCCCGATTACATGATTTGTTTCGATCCTGCAACCCATACTTTTCAGATAATTTATTTCAAACTGAACAATTGATTTTGGTAATCTGAACTCAGGGATTCCATAAGTTAAAACTCCGCCTGTTTCGTGCAAAGCTTCATAAATTGTAACTCCGTAACCTCTTTGTCTCATATCAGCAGCAACTGTAAGTCCGGCGGGACCGGAACCTATAACTGCAATTCTCTTACCTGTTTCTTTAGCAATAACCGGAGCTTCAACAAGATCCATTTTACGTTCGTAGTCGGCAACAAATCTTTCAAGTCTTCCTATGGCAACCGGTTTGTCTTTTATTCCTACAATACAATATTTTTCGCATTGATCTTCCTGTGGACAAACTCTTCCACAAATAGAAGGAAGAATATTCATTTCTTTAATTTTCTTTGCGGAAGCATCAAATTTCTCTTCTGCAATTAATGCAATAAAAGCAGGAATGTCAATATTTACCGGACATCCTTTAACACATTGCGGATCTTTGCATTGCAAGCACCTTCCGGCTTCAAGTAAAGCCAGCTCGCTTGTGTATCCATAAGGAACTTCTTGGTAATTACTAACTCTGAGTTTTTGATCCTGTTCGGGCATATCCTGACGTGGAATTTTAAGTTTTAACTTTCTTTCATCAGCTTTGGTAAGACCATGCCACTCACATCCGAATTTTGTACAAATGAAAAAAGGCATAAGCTTTGAAAGTGCTGAGATCAATACTTCACCAACTTTAGAGCCACATTCTCCACATTTCACATTTTTATTAATAATACTTTTTTCACATTTTGGACAAAGTACATCATCCAATTCATCTCCTTCTTTAACCGGTACAGATGTTTCAACATCAAATACATCGAGATATGGACTTAATTTCAGATCAATTTCCTGTCCTTTATATTTGGCTTTAAAAACAATACTTTTTTCCTCTTTTTTTTCAACATTAAAACTGTTATGACAATGAGGGCAATAAGTATTCAGATATGTTTTAAACTTTAAATATTTTACATCCTGATCAAACATAGTGTTGCTTTTTTATTTATTATCTTATCGAGAATAACAGAGAATCCTTTTCATCTTTAAGATATATTGAATTTCTGTTTTCAAGCTCATCATAATCAACTTTATGACCATCAAAATCAGGTCCGTCAATACATGCAAATTTGGTTTCGTTTCCAACTTTTACACGGCAACCACCGCACATTCCGGTACCGTCAATCATAATCGGATTAAGACTAACAATTGTTGGAACCTTAAACTTTTTAGTCAGCTTACAAATATTCTTCATCATTATTATCGGACCAATTGCATAAACGAGTTTTATATCATATCTTTCCTGAAGATATGTTTTTAGCGGACCCGTAACAAAACCCTGTTCACCATAACTTCCATCATCAGTAGTAATGATCAGTTCATCACAAATATTTTTCATCTCGTTTTCGAGTATGAGCATTTCTTTGTTTTGAGCACCTATAATTCCAATAACATAATTCCCGGCTTCATGATATGCCTTTGCTACGTGATGAAGAATTGCTACTCCGGTACCTCCGCCAACCATAATAACAGTTCCGGTTTTTTCAATTTCAGCGGCTTTTCCCAGCGGGCCAACTACATCTTTAATTATATCACCTGTATTAAGCGACCTCATCAAAGCTGTTGTCTTACCAACTACCTGAAAAATAATAGTAATTATTCCGGCAAAGCTATCTTTATCGGCAACCGTAAGCGGAATTCTTTCTCCTGTTTCGTTTACCCTGAGAATTATGAATTGACCGGGCTTAACTTTTTTGGCGATTTTTGGAGCACTAATATCAAATCTGATAATAGTTCCTTTAGCCATCTCTTGTTTTCTGACAATTTGAAACATATATTATTTGGTGTTAATTATTTAAAACAAATGTCTTTTAGAACTGAACTCAAAAAAAAATTCTACTTTATATCAAGTAGTCATACTAAAATATTTCAACATTATCCTATTTATAATACTAAATCATCAATCGTAAATCATCAATCGTAAATCATCAATCGTAAATCATCAATCGTAAATCGTAAATCATAAATCACTTCCTACCATTCATCACTATCATCAAGACGTATATCATAAAGATCATCTTCACT
>JAIORY010000374.1 GCA_021107915.1 Bacteroidales bacterium
ATCAAGAATCATCCCGAAAGCTTTCGGGACAAGAATCAAGAAAAAAAAAACGATAATATAAATAAATAACCATCATGCAAGAGATTTTTAACATTTTTGTCAAATCGATATTTATAGATAATATGATATTTGCCTATTTCTTAGGCATGTGTTCTTATCTTGCGGTATCAAAGACAGTAAAAACATCTATGGGGCTTGGTATTGCAGTAATATTTGTGCTGGCTATTACAGTTCCTGTAGATTATTTATTAAATCAATATGTTTTGTCTGCCGGAGCTTTATCATGGCTTGGACCTGATTTTGCAGATGTTGATTTGAGCTTTTTAAGTTTCATTATGTTCATCGCCATAATTGCATCTATGGTACAATTAGTTGAGATGATAGTAGAAAAATTCACTCCGGCACTTTATAATTCTCTTGGTATTTTTCTGCCTTTGATAGCTGTGAATTGTGCAATTCTCGGTGGTTCGCTTTTTATGCAGGAAAGAGAATATCAATCAATTGCTCAGGCAACTTCATTCGGACTTGGTTCGGGAGTTGGTTGGCTTTTGGCGATAGTTGGTATTGCTGCTATCAGAGAGAAAATCCGTTATTCAAATGTTCCCGCTCCTTTGCGTGGATTAGGAATAACTTTTATTATTACAGGTTTAATGGGAATTGCATTTATGAGTTTCCTTGGTATTAAATTATAAATTTCTAATCAGAAAGTTAAAATAATTTTAAAATGATATTAAGCATAGGAATAGGTATTGTTATTTTGACAAGCATAATTGTTTTTTTATTGATAATTATGCTTTTAGTGGCACTTTTACTTTACGCCAGAAAAAAATTAACTCCTCAGGGAGAAGTTGAACTTATAATTAATAAAGATAAAAAGTTTATCGTTAATCCCGGTTCAACTATTTTAACAACTTTATCAAACGAAAAGATATTCCTTCCATCGGCATGTGGTGGAGGTGGTACTTGCGGAATGTGTAAATGCCAGGTTTTATCCGGCGGAGGTTCCATCCTTCCTACCGAAACAGGTTTTTTTACCAGAAAAGAACAAATGAATAACTGGCGTTTAGGCTGTCAGGTTAAGGTAAAAGAAGACATGGAAATTGCAATTCCAAAAGAAATTTTTGGAATTAAGAAATGGGAATGCGAAGTTGTGTCGAATAAAAATGTTGCCACTTTTATTAAAGAATTTGTTGTTAAATTGCCTGAGGGCGAAACTATGGATTTCAGATCAGGTGGTTATGTCCAAATTGATGTTCCTAAATGTGTAGTTGATTATCACGATATTGACATTGATGAAGAATATAAAGGAGATTGGGATAAATTTAAAATGTGGGATTTAAAAATGAAGAATTCTGAGCCGGTTTATCGTGCTTATTCTATGGCTAATCATCCTGCCGAAGGAAATGTTGTTATGTTGAATATTCGTATTGCAACACCTCCTTTCGATTCAAAAGCCAAAGGATTTAAAAAAGTGAATCCGGGAATTTGTTCTTCATATATTTTCTCCCGAAAACCCGGTGATAAAGTTACTGTCTCAGGTCCTTACGGAGAATTCTTCATCAAAGATACAAAAAGAGAAATGATGTTTATCGGTGGTGGCGCAGGAATGGCACCAATGAGATCGCATATCTTCCATCTTTTTAAAACAGAAAAAACAGACAGGAAAGCTACTTTTTGGTATGGAGGTCGATCATTGAGAGAATTATTTTATATTGATGAATTTCAGAAAATAGAAAAAGAATTTCCTAATTTTAAATTTAATATTGGATTATCCGAACCGGTTCCCGAAGACAACTGGGATGGTTACGAAGGATTTATTCATCAGGTAATTATTGATAATTATTTGAAAGATCATCCCGAACCTGAGGAGATTGAATTTTACCTTTGCGGACCTCCTTTAATGAATGATGCTGTGCTCAAAATGCTTGACGATTACGGTGTCCCGGATGAAATGATCATGTTCGATGATTTCGGTGGTTAAAACGTAGAAGTCTCCCTTGTGGAGACTTTTTTTTTGGATTTATTGTGGGTAAAGAAAAAAAGCCACCCCGATACACTTTGCCCTAATACGTTTCGCTACACGTAAATTACGGGGCAAACAGATTAACCCTGATGAATATTTTGTAATTTTGTGTTTATATGTGAAAGTTGGGTACAAGGTTATTAAGTACAATATAGAACAATGCTGAAAAGACAGGAAATAATAGATTTTGATAAAATATTTAAAAACGAAGACTATAACGAATACCTTAATAAAATAGGTAGTCTTCCGAAAACACTCCTAATAAAAGCATCTACTTTTTTATTAAGTTTTAATAAGAATGACTCTTTCGTACAAAACCATAGGGAATTACTATATAAGTGGTTTGGCAAAGAGAATAATGGTATAGCAAATGAAATAAACCAAACAATTAATAACTACATAAAAGTATCTGGACATGAAATAAATATTATTAACCCAAGATCAAGCCTCGTATTATTTGAAAATGTACTTTCAATTGAAAATATTCCAAAATCTATTAAAGAATCAGATTTTGAATTACTCCTATTTAAAGTTTATCTTGCACTAAATCAAAAACTTAATGAAAATGACATTTTAATAACAGATACTGCAAAGAATAACAAAGACTATCCTGAACTAATAAATATGGCAATTAGTATGTCATTACCCATATTTGATATAACAAATTACGATATTAATACAATTTTTATTAGTCAAGTTTTGCGAGCAATATACCTATTTGAATTTTTAGAAGATCGCAAAGAAGCAAGAACATTACTTTCTGAGTTTTACAAAAGATTTGATGTAAATGGTTACAAAGAGTATTTAGGAAAAATATTGCTAATTTCAGAAAGCATTATTTCAGCAAAAAATCAAGGTAATATAAATCTGGTAATAAATGAAGACAAAGACTTTGAAACAAATGTAGCATTTTTAGACAAATTATCAGTTAACCATATTGTGAATGAAGATGAGACACCCAAGGATTATTTATATTTACGTAAGAATCCGATAATCAGAATAGATAGAAATACTTATCAGATTATTTTTCCACTTTTTGCCATAGAAAAAAATTTCAATGGGCTTTATTTTATACTGAAAGAGATTAATGACAACCTTCCTAAGGAAACAAAGATTAATCTAAGGCAACTAATTACTTTTGAATTTTCAGAAAAGTATATATTATATCAACTTCTTGATAATATATTTAAAAATAAATACTTTAAACTAAAAGGTGAAGAAATGGTTTCACCTGGAGCGCCTGATTATTACATTAGAAACGGAAATAAGATTTTTATTTTTGAATCAAAAGATATATTAATTAGTGCAAAAATAAAGTATTGTTATGATTTTAGTAAATACGAAAAGGAACTTAAAGAAAAACTGTATTTCTATAATAATGGCAAAAGCGAACAAGCAAAAGCGGTAAAACAATTAATGAAGTTCACAAAACAACTACTAACTGACTTTTTTAATGAAGACCAAAACTACAAACCAAATTCGATTAAAGTTTATCCGGTCATTATATTGCATAACAGACAACTTGATATTTTAGGACTAAATAATCTAATAAACATCTGGTTTGAAAAGGAGTTAGAAATATTTAAATTAGAATCAATTAATGTTTCAAATGTAAGGAAGATTACAATTATCAATATTGACACAATACTTATATTTCAAGAACAAATATCTTCAGGAATCATAAAACTAGATGAAATACTGGATGAATATCAAAATTGGATTGATAAAAGCAGATTGGAAAAGAAGAAATTCAAAACTGAAAATGATTATTTTGCTGCTATTCAAGATTCATTAGTATCATTTAACATGTTTATATTTAATAAGTATAGTTGGAAACCCCCAAAAGCATTTAAAGAAAAAGCATATTCGTTGATAGAAAGCCCATGACCTAACAGATGTTCATAGTGCATGCCGCAATTAGGTGTAAACAAGAAAATTAGTTGATAAAATGAAGATAGTGGAAATCAAGAAAAATGTTATTAAAAAGCGGCACGCGCCATAACCGCAAACCATTATTCCAAATGGTAAACAGATAAATTTACTTATCTGTGAATCTGTGGCAAATTTAATTTTTCAATAAACAAATATTAAAAATTTAATCCAATGTATAAAAAATTTCTTCTGCTTCTCGTTGTAATAATTACAACAAATTATTCTTGCAATTACGTTGAGAAACCTCAGAAAATCATGTTTGGTGGTGAGATTCAGGGAACGTATTATGCCATAACTTATTTCGAAAAAGATAGTATTAATTATCAGGGAGAAATTGATTCTCTGTTAAAGGATTTTGATAATACAGCTTCGTTGTGGGTAGAAAATTCAATTATATCTCGGGTAAACCGAAACGAATCTGATGTTGTTCTCAACGATCATTTTATTGAGCTTTTTGAATTATCAAAAAAAGTTTCAGAAAATACCGATGGTGCTTTTGATATTACAGTCGGACCATTAATAAGTGCATGGGGTTTTGGATTCTCCGACAGGATAAAAGTTGATAAATATATTGTTGACAGTTTGTTACCTCTTATTAATTTTAAGGCGGTTTCTTTATCAGAAGGAAAAATAATAAAAGATAATCCGGGAATAAAATTCGATTTTAATGCAATTGCACAAGGTTATTCAGTTGATCTTGTTGCCGGATTTCTGCGAAGCAAAGGAATAAATAATTATATCGTTGATATTGGTGGAGAAGTTGTTGCGAATGGAAATAAGCCCGATGGCAGTTTGTGGAAGGTAGGTATTGAAAAACCTACAGAAACAAAAGATAGTGAACGGACTTTAAAAGCTATTGTTACATTGGAGAATAAATCATTGGCAACATCAGGAAGCTATCGAAAATACTATGAAGAAGATGGTGTCAGGTATTCTCACACTATCAATCCAAAAACCGGTTATCCTGTTACTCATTCACTTTTAAGTGTTTCTGTTTTAGCTGAAAATGCTACTATTGCTGATGTGTATGCAACTGCTTTTATGGTAATGGGTCTTGAAGAATCAATAAAATTTCTTGAAGGAAACCAGGAACTTGAGGCATATTTTATTTATTCTGAAAAGGATATTCTAAAAACTTATTGTACAAAAGGCTTGCAGAAAATTTTGAAGGAAGAAATATAGAGAGCAGATAGAAAGGAATTTTATTCATTTTTACAAGAAGAACCGCCATCACCGGCACCGCAAGAACATCCAAGTCGTTTGCCTGTTTTGGGATTAACTGTGCTGCATTGTTTTTCAAATTTACCACCTTTTTTCAGGAACATTTTTATTCCAATGGCTGCAAAGGCAATTGCTATCAAAACAACGGTAATAAGCATTATTTTAAGAATCATAGTTCAGTTATTTGATTTATAAATATAATTTGCAAAAATAATAAAAATTAGTATTATAATCTGTGAATCTGTGGCAAATTTTACCCACACATTTTCATATAGAATAGACCCGAAGAATTCATTAATTAGTGCCTCTAAGAAAACTAATTATCGTATTCGACGAAACTCAGAACAAACCAAAGCAGCAGCAATAGAGGCATTCAATGATTCGGCAGTTTGCTTTTGCTTTGAAGAAAATGGAGGAATAAATATTTTACGATTTATCAGTCCGGCAATTTCTTTAGAAATACCATTGGATTCGTTACCGATTACAATAATTGCATTCGTTGGTAATTTGCTTGTGTAAAAATTTTCACCTTCTAAAAAAGTACCGTAAACAGGAAAGTTTTCAGGAGACTCTTTTAGAAATTCAGCAAGGTCGGCATAATGAATGTTTACCCTTGTCACCGATCCCATTGTAGCCTGAATTACTTTTGGATTATAAAGATCAACTGTGTCGTTTGAACAAATTATATTTTTAATTCCAAACCAATCAGCAGTACGAATTATAGTTCCAAGATTTCCCGGGTCACGGATTTTATCAAGAACTAAAACCAAATCAGTAAAAATTGTATCTGTGTTAATCGAATTTTCAGGGATTTTTACGATGGCAATAACTTCGTTTGCTGTTGTTAATCCGCTGATATTTTTTAATTCTTTTTCGTTGATTTCAGTAATCTCAATGTTTTCCGGTAGATTATTTTCGTTTTCAGTTATCCAGTTTTCAGTTGCAAAAAGTGAAGATATTTTAAAGTTGCTATTAAGAATTTCGTCAACAAGTTTTACTCCTTCCACAATAAATTCATTATACGTTTTCCTGAATTTATTTGACTTCAGTGAATTTATATGTTTGATCTGATTTTTAGTAATCATAAAAACTGAGCTTGTTTGTGTTTAGCAAAAATAGATATTTTTATTGGAACGCAGATGACGCGGATTATGCGGATTTTCACGGAAAAGGTATTTGAGAAAATCTGATAAACCCGTGTTTAATTATTTAAATCTAAAATCCTAAATCTCAAATGCCGAGCTTCGCTCGAGCATCCTCGAAGCTCTGCTTCGGGATCTCAAATTGTAAAAAATCCCAAATATCTTTAAACAAAAAAAAGGCTTTGGAAACCCAAAGCCTTTTATATCTAAATGATGTTTTATACTTGTACGGAACAGAATTGCAAAATTTCCAGTTTTGTTTTGTACCGCATTACTACTTCCAAACTCCTAAGAGTTTGTGCGTATGTATAAACAGCTTTTGCTTCACAAAATTGTTAAGAATTAGTATATTATTCTCCAAAAACTTCAAATTTTACTTCAGCATGAATGTCTTTGTAAAGTTTGATTTTTGCTGTATAGTTGCCGAGTTCTTTAATTGAATCACCGTCAACTTCAATAATTTTTCTATTGATTTCGAATTTTTCTTTTTTAAGAGCATCAGCAATTTGAAGTGCATTTACTGATCCGAAAATTTTACCTGAAGTACCTGATTTAGCAGGTATTCTAAGTGCTATCATTTCAAGAGCTTTACAGAGTTCTTCTGCTTCTTTTACGAGTTTTTCTTCTTTATGCGTTTTTTGTTTAACTTCTTCAGCACGAATTTTCTTGTTTGTTTCGGAAGCAATAATTGCCATGCTTTTTGGAATAAGATAATTTCTACCGTATCCGTTTTTTACAGTAATTAGGTCGTTTTTGTATCCCAAATTCGGAACATCTTTTTTTAATATAATTTCCATCTTTTTCCCTCCTTATTTTAAAAGATCAGCCACGTATGGCATTAATGCTAAATGACGTGCTCTCTTAACTGCTTGAGCAACTTTTTTCTGGTATTTTGTTGAAGTTCCCATAATACGACGAGGTAAAATTTTTCCTTGTTCGTTAACGAATTTCATTAAAAAGTCAGGGTCTTTGTAATCAATATATTTAATACCGCTTTTTTTGAAACGGCAATATTTTTTCTTTTTTGTATCAACCGCAATGGGCGTTAAATACTTAATATCTGAATTATGTTGTGCCATTTTATAAATTTTAAAAGTTAAAAAAGTTTATTTTTCTTCTGTTTTTTGCTCTTTAGCCTCTTTGGCTAATCTGCGTTTCTTTTCATTGTAAGTAACGGCATGTTTATCGAGCTTCACAGTAAGGAAGCGAAGTAGTCTCTCATCTCTCTTAAATTCAATTTCTAGTTTAGAAATAAGTTGACCTTCTGCTTTAAATTCAATCAGATAATAAAAGCCTGTTGACTTTTTTTGGATTGGATATGCTAATTTGCGAATACCCCAATTTTCTTCATGAATTATCTCGGCATTGTTGTCCTTCAGATACTTCTGATACTTTTGTACCGCTTCCTTCATCTGACCTTCAGATAAAACGGGAGTTGCAATGAAAACGGTTTCGTAATTGTTCATGTTTTTAATTGTTTGTTAATTAATTGTTTTTATAAAAAATCCGTCTTTTTAAAACGGAGTGCAAAAGTAGAAAAAAATATTGTAAAGAAAAATATTAATATGATTATTTTATGGAAAGATCATTTTTGCTTTAATTGCGATGATTTAATATTTTAGTCATTTTAAGTATTTTAGTCATTTTAAATTTAATCACTCGCCTTAATCATTTCCTCACAAATAAACTCTGCCGCTTTTCCATCACCAAAAATCTGTGGAAAATTCAATTTATCTTTTTTGATAAAATGATGATATGAATCAATAATTTTTTGTTCATCTGCATCGGCAACAATTGCAGTTTTATTCTCAATAATTTCTTTATAATTACGCAAGGTTTTTCAAAGAAATATGCTTCTTTTTGAACTCCGCCGGAATCGGTCATAATAATTTTCGCATTTTTTTCTAATGCAATCATATCAAGAAAAGATACAGGTTGTATGATTTTAATATATTGATTTTTGAAAATTTCCTGATAAAGTTTTTTAGATAGATTTTTATTGAGAAGTTTTGATGTTCGGGGGTGTAATGGCAGAACAGTAGTTATTTTGTTTTCGGAAGAAATTTTATTTAATGCAGAAAAGACTGAATTCAGTCGAATTGGGTCATCAGTATTATTATCGCGATGGATAGTTACAAGAATGAATTTATTCTTTTTTAGGTTTAGTTTATTGATGATGTCTGATTTTTTTTCAGCAATTTCTGAGAAAAACAAGCTATTATCGTACATAACATCGCCGCAATGATAAATTTGTGGGTTGTCAATTGTAAATGGAGACTTATTTTTAATAGCAAATCCCTCTCGCACCAAATTATTGAATCCTGTTTTTGTAGGAGAAAAGAGTAGGGTAGAAGCATGATCACAAGTGATTCTGTTTATTTCTTCAGGCATTTTTTTGTTGAATGATCTTAATCCGGCTTCAATATGAACAACTGGAATGTGAATTTTTGCTGCTGCAATGGCTCCGGCAAGTGTTGAATTTGTATCTCCGTAAAGAACAATAAAGTCGGGTTTTTCTCTGAAAAGAATTTCTTCAATTCCAATAATCATCCGGGCTGTTTGTTTGCCATGACCTGCTGAACCAACATTCAAATTGTAATCCGGTTTTGGGATTTGTAACTCACTAAAAAAAACATTAGACATATTTTCATCATAATGCTGACCGGTATGCACAATAATTTCATTTATTTTATTGCTAAACTTATTTTTGATTGCACGGCTTAATGCTGCTGCTTTTATTATTTGCGGTCTTGCACCGATTATTGTTATTATTTTAATCATCTGTTTGTAATTTTGTAATTCATACATTTTTAATGGATTACATTTTATCAATTCAAGGTGCAGAAATTGGAAATTAGAAATTAGAAATTTTCACATCTCCTGAATTTCTAATTTCATTATATTAATAATTCATTTATCCAATCACTCAATCTTACTTAAAGCAAATTTTCATCAGCAAAGCTATAATAATTTTCATCACCAATAATAACGTGATCCAGTATTTTTATTTCAAGAAGCTCTCCGGCTTTTTTAATATCTTTAGTAAGTTTTATATCAGAATTACTTGGTTTTATATTCCCGGAAGGGTGATTATGACAGAGAACCATCGATGATGCATTGTTTTCGAGAGCGAGTTTAAATATTTTTTTAGGGTCGGCAATTGTACCTGAAATACCTCCTTCGCTGATATTAAATTGTCTGATGATTTTATTGGCTCTGTTGAGAAGTAAAATATGAAATTCCTCATAATTTGCATCAGCGAGAATTCCCTGAAAATATTCAAAAGCATCTTTGCTGTTTATGATTGTCTTTTTGTCGATGATTTCTGATGCACGTCTTCTTTTTCCAAGTTCGAGAGCAGCAATAATGCTAATAGCTTTTGCCTCACCTATTCCATTAAATTTCATCAAATCTTTTACACTCAATTTTGATAGTTCTGCCAAATTAATATTAACACTATTTAAAATGCTTTTCGACAGTTCAACGGCAGATTCATTTTTGTTTCCCGAACCTATAAGTATAGCGATAAGTTCAGCATTAGAAAGAGAATTTTTACCTTTCAAGAGTAATTTCTCTCTCGGGCGATCGTCTTCAGCCCAGTTTTTAATAGAGGTCTTTTCTTTGTATTTATTCATAGAACAGAAATTTGGGAAATCACTACAAAATAATAATAATATTGCAGGTAGATTGATTATAGATACAACAAAAGTAATAAAAAAAGAGCCTTTCCGCAATGCGAAAAGGCTCTTTAATAAAATATCTTAAAAATTCTTATAAAGAATTTGTTTGTTTTGCTAATTTGGATTTTAAATTACCGGCTTTGTTTTTATGAATAACTGAATTTTTTGCCAGTTTGTCGATCAAAGCAAATAATGTAGGAAGTTTTTCTTTTGCTTCCTTTTTGTCAGTGATGGCTCTAAAAATTTTTAGTGAATTACGCATAGTTTTAGCCTGATACCTGTTACGTAATCTTTTCGTGTTGTTTGAACGAATTCTTTTTAATGCAGATTTATGATTAGCCATTTTCTTTTTTATTTATTCTACCTCTGTTTTTATTTGGCGTGCAAAATTAGAATAATTATTTTATTAAAAAAATATTTAATGAAAAAAAAGAAAAAAGTTCTCAATAATTCTCTCGAAAGAAATTCTTATAAAATTCAGTGGAACGGAAATAATGATACCGGTAACAAAGTTAAAAATGGTGTTTATATTTACAAGCTGATTATTGGTTAGGAA
>JAIORY010000034.1 GCA_021107915.1 Bacteroidales bacterium
TTCCATCCTTCTATTAACAAACCTTTGATATTATTTTGAGAAGCAAAATCAATAATTTTTTTTGCGTTTTCATTAGTTGCCCCGTGTTTACTGCTACTTACTTTTTTCTTAATAAAGGTTGACATATCTTGTGTGGCTCCATAATCCCATGTAGAAATTCCCAAGTGCATTTCCCACCAAATACCCATATATTTCATCGGGGTAAACCATGAAACGTCTCCTATTTTATTAGGTTCATTAAGATTTACAATTAAATTAGATTCTATCAAATCTCCTGCTTTTTTTGCTATTTGTACAGTTCGCCATGGAGTTTTAAAAGGCAAAGTTCTTTTTACTTTATAGCCTGTAATATCAGATCCCACCAGTTCGCTTTGCATTAGTAGTTTATCTTTATCCACTTTAAGTGTCATTCCTGCATAATCCATCAAATTAGCTTCATGAAAACTTAAATACAAGCCATCATCTGTTTTCATGGTAACAGGAGTATTTACAGCATTTTCGGGAATATATGTAGCATTCAAATTTGGGTGATTTCGTTTACTGATAGCATCTATTCCTGTAAATCTCGTGGTATTATACAGATGTTCGTAAAGATCCCAATCTCCGGGAATCCACCAACAGCTGTGATCTCCCGTAAGATTAAATTGGGTGTTTTCGTCTGTAATAATTACTTCATCAACTCCTTCCTGCTCCGGAAATACATATCGAAAAGCCATACCATCATCATAAGCCCTAAAATAAATATTTAGCATACGGTTAGGAATTGCTGATTCCCGAAGATTTACGATAAGTTCATTATAGCAATTGGACACTTTTCTCTGTTCTCCCCAAGGCATCTCCCAAGTTTCGCTATGAGATTTTATATCTTTGTCAATAACATCAAATCCTTTGATTAGGGAAGCTTGTTTTTGAAATTCAAATCCCATTGACGAAGTATCAATAACAATTTTTCCTTCGTGTTTTACTATGTAACATGGCGTACCATCTTGCTTAAGCAGAAATTCGACAAGAATATTTTTTGATGGTGATGAAATTATTGTATTTAATGTTTTATCATGTTTAGAACATCCCCCAAAATTAAGGGTTAAAATAATCAACGGTAGTAAATAGTAATATTTTATTTTCATTATAAATGATTTTTTAATCTGTTAATTGATTATACTTGATCAACAGAAAATTTGTTTATATTAATCCAAAAGTTACCGGTAGTATTAATTGAAAAGTTACCGGACTAAAAAACAAAAATACAATTATTCTTATTTAAATAATTTTTTTATTGATAACTATAAGCATTCAAATATCTTTTTACCTTTGCGCCCTATAATAAATAATGGTTCTACTACAATTTTAATGGTACCTTAAATCCGCAAATAAAATAAATAAATAGCCGCTAATGCGCGAATAACCATAAAAAATAACTTATTTTACTTAACCCAAATTAGTGAAGTAAAATTCGCGTAAATTCGTGATATTAGCGGTTAATAAAAAACACTTGCGGATTTTAGGTGGTAACATTATTTTATGGTTCTACTAATAAATTTATTTATAATGATAAAATGCTTAAATGCTTAAATATTTCATGATAATTAAATCTTTGATAATAAATGGATTGAATATTACAATATTAGGTCTTTTCATTTTGCAAATTATTTTTATTTTAGCATTTTAGCATTCAACCATTTTCGCATTTATTAATGTTCCACTAAATTTGTGGTAGTACCTAAATAATTACATAGAAGAATGAACATAAAGAACTTTTTTTACGGACTTGCGATTATTATTATGCTTGGCGGATGTACTGCCGGATCATACATTTCAAAAACTAATCAAACAGCAGAGACCGCATATCTTGCAGGTGATTACAATAGTGCATTAATTGCGTGGGAAGAGATAATTACAGCATACAAAAGTAAAGGGAAAAAAGCTGAGGGAAAAGTTTATTGTGATGCCGGAAAAGCAGCTTTGGCTTTGGGACAAAATGAAAAAGCTATTACCTATTTGAACGAAGCTTTATATGCTGAATATGCTGATGCAGAAATGTATTTTGCCTTGGCAAAAGCTTATCAAAATATTGATAATCTATCTAAAGAAATAATGGCTCTTGAGGATTATAAAAATAAATTCCCGGAAGAAAAAGAAATAAAACAAGTCTGGAAACGTCTGTTTGAAACTTATGTAGAGAGCGAAAACTGGGATCTGGGTTTGGAACTTTGGGTAAAACTTGATGATGAAAGCCGTTCGGAAAACAAAATTTTAGAAGGATATCTGATCGTAAATCAGGAACTCGGAAATGATGATGTTTGTGATGAAATGGCAAATCAATTGTTAAAGAATAATGCCGACAATATTGTTGCTCTTGAGTGGAAAGCAAAAAAATATTTCTACAAAGCCGAAAATAGATATCAAAAAGAAATGGCTGCTTATGAGAAACACAAAACCCGAAAGCAGTATGCCAAGCTTCTTAAAGCTCTTGATGTTGTGAATGAGAATTTTAGAGTATCATTAAAATATTATAAGAAATTATACAAACTCAATCCAGACTCATTGTATGCTCATTATCTCGGAAATATTTATGCCAGATTTAATGATAAAGAAAAAGCAGCATTTTATAGAAGTAAGGTGAATTAATCTGTAAAAAAAGTTATCATCTGGTGCTCGTTTGTTTAAACTAATACCTCAGTATGTCTCCCAGTCCTTGTTTGATATCTGAAAGTTGTTTGCTTGTGATGAAACCTATTTTTTTAACCAATCGTTCTTTTGAAATTGAACGTATATGAAAAACCATAACTTCTGATTTTTCTGATAAACCGTTTTGATCATTTGGCTCAAGGATAATGTTGCCTTTATACTCTTTAATTTTGATTGTTAAAGGGCATGCGATAACAATTTGCAGATATTTGTTTAGCAGGTTTCCACTAATGATAACCACAGGGCGAAAGCCTTTTTGTTCGCTACCTTTAACCGGATTTAGGTTGGCATACCAGATTTCACACTGCTTCATTGGTTCAGTTGTTTTAGATAATCTTCCATACCTTCTTCAGCTATATTAAGAATATTGGTATCATCACCGGCTTGTTTGTATGATTTAATATACTCAGCACGAGTCAACTGGTCTAAATAAATTTGCAAGGCTTTCTCAATAATTCTATTTTTAGGCATGGCTAATTTCCCTGCCATTTCATTCAATTTTATGAGGAGTTCTTCCGGCAAGGTACTGGTAAAAGTAGTCATTATTTTCAATTTATATTTATAATGTGCAAATATAGATCAGAAATATGATAAATCCAAAAAAAAGATTAATTAAATTATTTTACAAACCCTTTTCTTTTCAGCAATGCATCTATTCCCGGTTCTTCGCCACGGAAGCTGATATACATTTCCATAGGATCATCGGTTCCGCCTTTTTCGAGTATGTTTTTACGAAATGCAGTTGCGGTTTCCTGATCAAATAATGAAGTTTCTTTAAAAGCCTGAAAAGCATCAGCATCAAGGATTGCTGCCCAGATGTAGCTGTAATATCCTGCAGAATAGCCGCCTGCAAAAATATGACGGAAATAAGGACTGCGATAACGAACAACTATCTCAGGTATCATTCCCATTTTTTCCATTGACTGCTTTTCAAAATCCAAGACATCATAATCTTTGTTTTCTTCAATGGTGTGCCAGTCAAGGTCGAGGAAGGATGCAGAAAGGTATTCAAGAGTTACGAAACCCTGATTAAAATGACCGCTTTTTCCCAGTTTGTCCATAAGTTCCTGAGGAATTGCTTTTCCCGTTTCGTAGTGTTTTGCATATTCTTTCATTACTTCTGGTTCTGCTGCCCAGTTTTCCATTATCTGTGAAGGCAATTCAACAAAATCTCTTGGCACTGAAGTTCCCGAAGTATATCGATATGTACACTTGGAAAGCAATCCGTGAAGTGCATGACCAAACTCATGAAAGAGAGTTGTTGTTTCTTCAAAGCTTATAAGTGCCGGTTTGTCGGCTGTTGGTTTTGAGAAATTCATCACCGTTTGTATTACCGGAGTAACATTTTTTCCATCAACCTTAGCTTGTTTTCTGAAGCTTGTCATCCATGCACCACCGCGTTTGCTTGCCCTTGGAAAGAAATCCATATATAAAATTCCGATATGCGAACCATCCGCTTCAGTAACTTCATAAACATGAACATCTTCATGGTAAATGGGCATATCCGGCAATTCTGTAAATTTAATTCCATAAAGATTTGTTGCAACATCAAAAGCACCTTGTCTTACATTTTCGAGTTTAAAGTAGGGACGAAGCTCATTTTCGTCAAGGTCGTATTTTGCTTTTTTAACTTTTTCGGCGTAGTACCACCAGTCCCATGGTTTTAGTTTGAAATTACCACCTTCATTATCAATTAATTTTTGAAGTTCGGCAGTTTCTTCTTTTGCAGTTTCGAGAGCGTAATTCCATATCTTTCCTAAATTATTGTAAATAGTTTCCGGTGTTTTAGCCATATTGTCTTCGAGAATAAAATCAGCATGGTTGTCATAACCAAGCATGAGGGCACGTTCTAAGCGTAAATTTGCAATTTCATTTACAATTGCTTTATTATCGTTTTTATCATTATTATTTCCTTGATTGATGTATGCTTTGAACATTTTTTCTCTCAGTTCTCTTTTTTCAGAATATTGAAGGAAAGGGATCAAACTTGGTTTGTGAATGGTGAAAAGCCATTTGCCTTCCTCACCTTCGTCGCTTGCTGCCATTGCGGCTGCTTCGCAAATTGAAGGTGATAATCCGGCAAGATCATCTTTGTTTTCTATCCACATTTTAAACTCATTGGTTTCGTTGAGAATGTTTTCACCAAACTGTAATGTAAGTTCAGAAAGACGTTTGTTGATTTCACGGAAACGTTCTTTTTTATCATCGGCAAGATTAGCACCACCACGAACAAAGTTTTTATAGGTCTTTTCGAGAAGAGTGTTTTGCTCGGTGTTTAAATCAGAATTTCCTCCATCATAAACTGCCTTGACTTTCTCAAAAAGCTTTTCATTAAGTTTAATGTTATCATTATGTTTTGATAACATTGGAGAAACCTCTTTAGCTATTTTTTGTATTTCTTTATTGGTATTTGCCGAATTCATATTATGAAAAATATTACTGACCTCACTCAGCAGTATCCCGCTGCGATCAATTGCGGCGACAGTATTTTCAAAAGCCGATTTTTCAGTATTGTTGACAATTGCTTCGATTTCAGCATCATGTTGTTTTATTGCCTCTTCGAAAGCAGGAAGATAATGTTCCGTTTGGATTTTATCAAATGGAGGAACATTGAATTTTGTATCGAATTTTGAGAGTAGCGGATTAACTTCTGCTGTTTTGTCCGATACATTGCATGCACTAATAATTATTATGCTCATAATTGAAATTGAAATTAGTTTTTTCACGATTTATGTTTTTGATGAATTATTGACTTTTTGCAAATGTATGAATTTCTTTGGTTGAGGTTGGAAATTAGTTAAGATGATAACTTTAAACGGAAAAATAGGATAGTAAAAAGACTTCATAAATAAAAAAAAGAGAATATTGCCCTTACTTTGTTACAAAATATTTGTATATTTGCCCTTACTTTGTTACAAAAAAGTAGTATATTTGCCCTTACTTTGTTACAAAATAAACTAAAAAACACCCTTACTTTTTATTACAAGTATTATCTATATTAACCCTCTCTTTATTACAAGCATTACCAATATTAACCCCCTCTTTATTACAAGCATTACCTATATTAACCCCCTCTTTATTACAAATATTATATATTTTTACCTCCTCTTTATTACAAATATGTGAGTAAATGAACCCCAAATACCAACAATATCTTAACCTTGCTCAGTCGAAGAAAAAGGAAAACAAAAAACTTCTTCAAAGACTGAAAAAGATGAAACCTAAAGAACTTGATCAAATTATTAATGATCTGCATGAAAAAGCATTTGAAATTATTGATTGTCTTGAGTGTGCCAATTGTTGCAAGTCTATCAGTCCTGTTGTAAAAGACCACGATATTCAGAAAATTTCCAAATCATTAAAAATAAAACCATCGGTGGTGGTAAATAAATTTATGCATCTTGATGATGAACAGGATTACGTTATGAATGTTAGTCCTTGTCCTTTTCTAATGAAAGATAATTATTGTGAAATTTATAATTCACGTCCTCTCGCTTGTAAAGAATATCCTCACACCGACCGAAATAAAATGCATCAAATTCTTGACCTTACTTTGAAAAATACTTTAATCTGCCCAGCTGTTTGTTATATTTTTGAGGAATTAAAAAGCTGATGTACGAATCACACAAGAGTTGCGAAAACATAAATTTCATAATAAGATATAGCGAAGTTATTCAGGATTTAGCAATTATCAATTAACCTAATACTTGACTGTATAATAAGAGCTGTCCATACGGATGTCTGTTGGCCATATGAATTGAGAGGTTCACGTACGGTTCTGTGAGAGGTTTAGGGGTGAGATTCCCCTTTATCTACTCGACTAGGCACTGGTTATTTATTTTTTAATTCAATTTATATATTCTCAATTTTTTCATTCTCTGGAAGTATAACTGCTTCGGAATCTGAATGCCAAGAATCTAAACCAGTTAAAACAATAAATCTTACTAATAAAAAATAATCAGAATTAACTGGTAGACAATGGTGAATCAATTTACTTTTATCAATCTTAATACTAAATTCTGGAATATTTAAACGATTATGTTCTGGTATTTTTGTAAGAAAAAATTCAGCAAATAAGCGATTCTTTAACATATCACCCTTCAACATTATGCTTCTTCCAAAAGAATTATTTCTAATAAGATTTTTCTTTTCAACAGGATAGAATTCTATCGGAAGTGATATTAATCGAAAAACCAGCTTAGTGTCATTTTTATCTCCCCAATTTTCAATAGAATGAGCACCTGAAAACTTATTGTTTTGTAATTTTTTAATATGGAATTGCCCACTTTTATGAAATGAATATTTTGAATTGCTTATACTAGGGTTCTTAAATATTATAGGAGTATTGATTTGAAAGCCAGAGCTTGTTATAGTTCCAATTGAACAAAATGAGTGTTTTCTTGGAGAAGAATTGCCCCAATAGAAATCTTTATCTTTCATTTCAAACCAATAAAATTTTCTATTTATGTTGTCTGAAGTTGAAAGAAAAATCCTAAGTTTAGTTTTGTCAGTATTTAGTTTAATATGTCTGATCTTATTTTATTTTTCTGTCTTTAACTTGTGGCTAACTCACTACACTACACGCATTATTTCGCCTTTGTCCGTTGTAGTGTGTTTTGTTAAAATATTGATTAATAACGTTTTTTGTATTTAGAAGATAATTTTTCATAATTTTATTTTTCAAATGTGTAAAAATATTTTGCAAAAAAAACCTAATAATACATCTCCTCATCACCACCATTTTCCTGCAAACCTTCTTTGTCTTTTTTTATCTGATAATTATTTATTCGATATGAAAAACTTAATTGTACGATCTGACTTTCGCGTTGCATAACCGAATGTTCATAAAAAGTGTCGTTTTCAACAGTAAAATCCCGTTTCATTGTTCCAAACAAATCTCTTACCTGAAGAATAACTGTAGCCTTTCTTTTCAAAAAATCATGTCTTAAGGCTAAATTTGTACTGAGATTTCCTTTACGTGAACCTTGGGCTGTTACTGATGTACTTCTGTAACCTGCTTGAAATTGCAAACGGGTAAACTGACTAAATTTGAATGTAGAGTTTAAGCGCGTGTTCCAGTTTGTGCTTTCTCTGTCAATGTTTTCGCCATTTAATTCTCCTTTAATACGGTAATTAAAAATACTACCACTTAGGTTAAATGTAAGCCATTTTACCGGCTCAAAGTTGAACATTACTTCACTTCCAAGAGAATAATCTTTATTAAGATTTTCAAAAGTATGTAATACATATCCTTCTTCATTATTAAATTCAAATACTCTGCTGATTATATCGCTTTTAATACGATAATATCCTTCAATAGAAACAAAACCCTTTTTCAGTCTTTTATTCCAACCTAATTCATAAGCATCAATATATTCCGGTTTCAAATCAGGATTTCCTACTCTTCTGTTGTTCTCATCAATATATGAAACAAAAGGATCTAAACTCCAGCCACGAGGACGATTAATTCGTTTTGAATAGCTGGCAATTACCTGATTGGTTTTATTCAATTGTTTTGAAAAATGAACAGAAGGAAAATAGTCGAAGCGATTGATTGAATAATCAATGTTAGTCGAACTTAAGCTGGTTAGCCGGTTTGTGTATTCACCCCTGATCCCAAACTGATAGCCAATCCCAAAAAGTTCGTTTGCATAAATTCCGTAAGCAGCATGTATTGTACGGGAATAGTCCATTTCATTACTGAATAAAGGATTATTTACCCAACCATTATTAGGGTCAATTTCATAAAATAAATACTCTTCATTTTCATTATCAAAACGAGATTGAAAACCGGCTTCAAATTTGCCGATCTCACCAATTGGTTTAGTGTAATCAAGTTGAACACGAATTCGATCAGATTTAGAAATTTCACTCGTTTTAATGCTTTTATAAGGGTCGTCAATAATATGCCAAAATTCATCAGTTTCCCATTCCTGATTGGTTTCACTATTATCTGCCCAACGATATGAATAATAAAGATATCCTTCTAATTTATGACCTTTTTTGTCGAACTTATGTAAAAAATTCAAATTAGTATTATAATAATTTCTTTCACGGGGAGTATTATTTGTGCTGAAATTATAATAAGATTCGGTAACAGGAGAAGTCCATTCTTTGCTGGAAGTTTCGCCTCCCATACTACGACCATAAGATCCTAAAGTGCCGTTTAACCCGATAGTTGTTTTTTTAGTAATATTCCAATCCACACCCGTTTTTACAGACCATCCGCCTCTGCTCATGTTTCTATCGCTTGTCGATTCAAGAAAATATGTCGTGTCTGCATCATAAGTTTCACGATTTGTATTTCTATCCATCAAATAATTATCATCACGAAAATTAAATCCTGTTACAAAATTTAATTTTGAAGTTCGGTAATTTAACAGTATGTCAGTTCTATATTTATCATTTACTCCTGCACTTGCATTAAAAACACCGGTTAAACCATTTTCTTTTTCTTTTTTAAGAATGACATTGATAATTCCTGCTGTTCCCTCCGGGTTATATTTTGCGGAAGGATTAGTAATTATTTCAATATTTTCGATGCTACTCGAAGGAAGTTGTTGTAGAGCATCGCTGCCTTCCAATACACTCGGACGACCGTTAATCAATACAGTAAAATTTCCACTTCCTCTTAAAGTAACATTACCTTCAATATCAATTTCAACCGAAGGAATATTTTCTAATACATCGGCAGCAGTCCCTCCGGCAGCATTTATATCCTGACTGACATTCACCACTTTTTTATCAATTTTATACTCAAAGGCAGCTTTATCGGCTATAACTTCAAATCCTTCTAATTGACGAATTGACTGTTTTAAATAAATATCAGGAATTATAACAGGCTGATTACGTGGAGTAACTTTTATACTGTCAATGGTAATTTTATTGTACCCGATAAAATCAATGGTCATTTTATAAAATCCAAAAGGAACTTTAAATAATTTAAAAACACCTTTTTCATCAGATACTGTTCCTGTAATCATTTTTGAATCGTTCATTTTCAGTAATACAATGTTTGCGTATTCAACAAAATCTCCGGTATTTTTATCAATTACTTTACCTTCAATTGTTCCTTCTCCTTGTGGTTTGCCACCCTGCATTCCTCTTTTTTGAGCTTGTACATTTCCGGTTAAAAATAATGCAATAAAGATGCTTGAAATAAAAATTTTTTTCATTTTATAATTGTAATTTAAATTTTAGTCTATAAATGGTTTTGATTATGACACCGGAATATTTTATTTCTTGCGTAAAAAATAAGATTTTTTTATTTTTCTTCAATAAGTATATCAATTCACAAGTTCGTGCCGTGTGGGCTTTTTAGTAACTTATAATTACTATCTGGCAATTTTTTATAATAAGAACTAACAAATTAAAAGTAGTCTATTCCTTCTACTTCCCCCTCTCCACTTGGGAGAGGGGATAGGAGATGAGGTAAAAAAGTTTGTAAATTAAAATTGCAAGAAATTGTTTTTAAACAAATCCAATAATTTCTAAAATATTATCAAAATCATCAGGATTACGTCTGGTATCCCAAACCGTTAAAATTTGAATGTGTTTATCTGTAATTCTATATGCCATCCAATAATCTCTAACCAATTTCAATCTAACATTATTATAATCTGTTTTTTCACCAATATTGGGATGAGCAATTAGCAGTTCGGCTGCATTATTAAAAAGATTGTTTAATTTTATTGAATATGATTTTGACTTATTTCTTTTATTCCAATACTCAAAAATATTCTGTTTTTGCTTTAGTGCAAATTTTGACCAAATCAGTTCTCTAACCATTCTTTGGATTGTTTTTTTGCTTCTTCATTGGTTAAAAATTCGCCAT
>JAIORY010000357.1 GCA_021107915.1 Bacteroidales bacterium
CAAATCAGTTAAAGAATAATTTATATATTTTTTTCTTCTGGTTTTATTTAGTTTTTTTAATTCATTTTTTGCCTGTATTTTTATCCAAAGCATTGGGTCAATGTTAAATATATTTCCAAATATTAAAGCTAATTCATAATTTATTGGACGTTCTCCTATAATCAATTTACTTAAGTTTGACGGATTAATTCCTATATAGTTAGCAAACTTATTTTGTTGAATATGCAAAGTCTTTAAATACAATTTAAGGAATTCTCCTGCTAACTTAATATCATGCTCTTCCGATTTTAAATAATCTTCCATTTTAAATTTAAGTGCCAACAATTCTATCTTTCGTTTTTGTTCAATTGTTTGCTCTTTTGATTTGTTTAACAAAATAGCCTGGAATTCATCAAAACTATTTGTTCCTACATCCATACGATTAGTTAAAGCACCATTTGTTGGTTCTATTTGTTCAATATTTTTCATGACCTTTTATATAAATATTTATTAATCAATTTCTCACCTGCATCTGAATCTATAAACATCCGTTGTCCAAGAGCTAATGTTGCACCATAATTTTCAGAGTACCATTTAATCAAATTTGTCTTGGAAACAAAGCTTACAAAACCTTTATAACTTCCTTCAAGTTTGAAGCTTTCTCTACAAGCGAATGCAATTAAGCAACCAGCTACATAATCATATCTTTTTTTATTCCTTCCGATATTATGAGGTGCAATTTCAACTGCGTCCATAATTAACATCCCATTTTCAACCTTTAAATGCAAAGCTCCTTCAACACTTTGTGGCAGCTCAATGGTTTTCAGAATAAATGTTTGGGCATCTTGTTCTTGAACTAATTGATTCCAATTAAAATTCCACCCATTCTTTTTTAATGGTACATTTTTTCTTTCTGCAATAATAATGTCTGCTTCAATAAGTCTGTTGCTATTTGTTTCTAAAATATATACCATTTATCAAAAAATATTACAACTACAAAGATAATGAAAAATTGTCATAATTGTATAATAAAAATTTAAATTATTGTCAAATAACGAAATTTCTATTGATGAATTTTTTATATTGGAATTTATAAATAGAATCTAATCAAAAAAAAAGGCACCTGAACAATCAAGTGCCTTTCTCTATAGAAATAATTTAGATTTTATCTGATCTTAACAAATTTTCTTTGAATAACTTTTCCGCTGTCAATTAAAAGCTGAACATTATAAACACCTTCTGTTAGTTTACCGGTTTCAATATTTATTATATTAGTTCCTGAATTACTGTAAACAGCTTCATTATGAACACAATTTCCTATCTGATCAAAAACATAAACTTTAACTTCTAATTCTTCGATGGTAAAGAATTGAATGTTTGTATTGTCGGAAGATGGATTAGGGAATATTCTAAATTGAGAAATTCTGTTTTCTTCAATTCTGACACATTCGTCAATAGTAACAGCATAATCTTCGGTAGTCCCGATACATCCAAAATTGGTTTCTTCAGTTACATTTACAAAACCTGTTCCGGGATCGCCCCATGTAACTGTAATTTCATTTGTTCCGGCACCACTAATTATTGTACCTCCGACAACTCCCCATGTGTATGTATTACTTCCATTTAATGGAGTTGAATATACTTCGGTTTGATTATTACATACAAAGTCGTTACCTGAAATAACCGGTTCAGGAGTTTCATTAGAAGTTACTTCAAAAATATCGGAAACTGTTCCGATACCACATTCATTTTCTCCTTGGGCTGTTATTTGGGCTAAACCTGAATAATCTTCATTCCAGTCAACCATTGCTGAAGGTCCGGTTCCGGAGATTATTCCTGCTTCTGCAGGAGTGATAGTCCAAATATATGTGTCGGCTCCTGATGCACTTGAAGTATATTCTGTATCATCAGTAGTATTACAAACCTCTGCCGGACCTACCGGAATAGAAGCTTGCTCAGGTAAATAAATTTCATGTACCCAGATATTTCCCGACATTGACATATCGCAGTGAGCGTTAAAACCAAGACATGTATAAATTCCTTCATCGGTTTGATAACCAAAGTTAATAGCTGATCCGGTTCCTGCAACAATTTGTCCTGATGCAACATCATCAATATAAAGTTCATAATCGGTATCTATTTCCGATCCGTCAAGAGTTAGTTCAGTCCCTGAAGTACCTTCGCAATATGCACCATCTCCTAAAAGTTGATAAGCAATAGGATTAATATAAACGGTAGCTCCTGCTTCGGGCGACCATGTTCCGTCACCACAAGCATTTTCGGCTCTTGCTTGAATGTCGATATCACCTGAATACCCGTTTTCAAGATCTAATACACCAACAATGCTATTTCCTGTAAATGTACCGGCTTCTGCAGGTAAAACTCTCCAGCTATAAGAAGTAGCACTCGGAACCATAGTTGTAGTATATTCAATACCGGTTTCGGCTTCACATAAAGTAGATGCACCACTTGGTGTTGCAGCCTGAACAGGAATTGTAACTACTGAAATATAATTTGGTTTTACCAGAGTACTGCTTACTGCATTGTCAGTAACTGTTAGTGTTACATCGTAATCTCCAAGTGTGTTATAAGTAACTGTCGGATTTTGAGCAGTTGAAGTTGCAGGTGTTCCACCTTCAAAAATCCATGACCATGTAAGAATACTACCTCCAGAGTTATCATAAAAATCAACAGTAGTATTTAAGCATGGAACAGTATCGCTGCATGAAAACTGAGCATCTGCTGCCAAAGGTTGAAGATTATCCAACGCAACCATTGTTCCTTGTAAGATTTCTTTTGTATTTTCATCTTGAACAAAAGCAACTAATTCGCAATGCTGTGTAGCCCATGTTGGGTCAATTGTAAATGAAAGATTAATTTCTTGTTCATCACCACTTGTAAAACTAATTGAAGTTCCATTTTCATCAGGAGCCATCAGTCTTTCAACATAATGAAGCTCTGTTTGATTTTGCCATGCAAATTGTATTTCCGATTCTGTAAGAGCAAGTTGCAAAGTCATATTTGTACTTGAAGTTGTTGCAACCTGTTCTACTACTATAGTTACATCATAATTTAATCCGGTATTTTCACCAAATATATCTACTGTCATATCACAATCTATAACAATTCTTTGATTGTACAATGGCAAGTAGTTATTATACATACTTTGAGTGGCACTTCCTCCAACAAACTCAAGAACTCCATCGAATTCTGCATGAGGAATACCGCTCATACCGTAATAATTAAGTCTTGCTGTAGAATATGTGTTTGTAAAAGCATCATTTTTATGATATTCAATAACAGCTACATCACAACCGGCAGCTACAAGATCTACTGCTCCCATTGCTGCTCCCGGACAATAGCCGCACGATGTTGCTGTTCCAAGTTCCATAATTACTTTATCTCTTGGTACTTGTTGTGCGAATAGTGCTACAGCAAAGAACACGAGAGTAAACGTAAATAGTATTTTTTTCATAATTTATAATTTTTTTTAGTTAAAAATCTGAATTTATTATTATTTGATTAAAAAATTTAATATTCAAAAACATACGAAACTAATACCATGACTACTAAAATACAAGTTATTACGCATCATAAATTTATTTATAACCAATCTAATTTAAAATGCCTTATAATCAAGACAATAGCTATTATTGCATTGGTTTTAATTAAAGAATATCAGACAAGAAAGTGATATTTGATATTTTTGAGAAAGTATAAAATATTTTTCTTTAACAAAACAATAAATAAAGGGTAATATGTCGTTATATCAAAAAATGTTTTTTGTGAATAATTCATAAAAAATAAACACTTAGTAAAAATTTTATTTAATTTTATCCGCTAAAGAAAAACTATAAATTCTTATGGAAGGAGATAAACAAGCATTCAAGCGAAATCTTGATGAATTGATCAAGCTGTTTCGAAAACTAAAAGATAAAATCTCAATTGAAAATATGCCAGGGGTTGATAAAGCGATGTATCAAAATTTTGAAATGTTTTTGAGCAGTTATGATAATATGAAAGTTCACATTACAGATGATCTTTATATGCAATTTGGAGAGCCTATGAGAAAAATGATTGCAGATCTTGTTACACAACTTAAGGGTGAATTAAACGAAGAAGATATTATTAAACTTGAAGATTTAAACGAAGTTAAGAAAATTAAAGATGTTGAATTATTAAGAGATATTAAAGAAATTGATCTTTTATTAAAAAACCCTAAATTAAGTCCCGAAGAAATTGATAATCTTTTGGATGAGAGATCATCATTAAAAAAATAATTATATTTGCCAACCATAAAATAATTAAAAAATTATGAAAAAGTTATTAATTCTCATTTGTGTAATATTCTTGTTTTCAAGCGTATATTCTCAAGATAAGAAAGTAAACATTAAGAAAAATTTTGGTGTTAAGATTGATATGTTTTCCGATATCTGGATGGATATTCCTGATGATATTAATACGAAAACCATAAATAGAGGTTGTGATATCTATGGAATGTATAATTACCCAATTAAGAAAAGTAATTTTAGTTTTGCTATCGGATTTGGAATTGGTATTCATAATATGTACAGCAATACTATAGCCGGAGTAATTAATGATTCTACAATTTTTGGTGAAATTCCTGATTCTATTTCTTACAAAAAAAGCAAAATATCAGTTACATATTTTGACATTCCGATTGAATTCAGATTAAAGACCAAAGGCAAATTAACTATTGCTGCCGGTTTTAAAGCAGGGTATTTGATAAATAAACATTCAAAATATAAAGGAAAAGATACTGAAGGATCAAATATTGATATTATTCAAAAAACAAATGATATTAGAAATCTTGAGACTATAAGATTTGGACCAACTTTGCGAGTAGGTTATGGTTGGTTTAATCTTTCTGCTTATTATTCTTTATCAAAATTATTTGTTAAAGACAAAGGACCGGAAATATACCCAATTTCTGTGGGCATAACTCTTGCTCCTTTTTAAATCAACAAAAACAATAAAAGCATAACAAAAACTCCTGTAAGAAAACCGGCGTAAACCTGAGGTGGATTATGGGAGTTTAATTTTATACGAGAAAATCCTATTAATCCCGAACATAAAATCACCAGAAATATCAAAAAGGGGATATTTACTTTAAACACGAAAGATATTCCGAGTAATGTTCCCAGCAATCCTCCAATAGCTATCATGTGAATACTTATTTTCCAGAAAAAATTAATGAATAAAGTAGTAATAATTAGCAAAGTAGAACCAAGAATAAAAAAATAAAAAAGTGGTGCTATTTGTATTTGCCGGAATAAATAATACGCAAGAAAATAAAAGATTGCTGTAATGATAAAGGGGAATACGCGTTCTTCGCGGGTATGCATATAAAATGATTTTATCACTCCTTTTTTCAATAAAAGAAATATAAAAAATGCAGGAAGAAAAAAAGTGATAATAAAAACTAAACCTATAATTTGCCATTTTGCAATTTGAGGAATTAAAAGTGCAAAATATGCATGCAAATTAAAAAGAATTATAAGTGCATAAGTTGGCATCAACAGTGGATGAAAAATATATGATATTGTTTTTGCTAATTTTGTTTCCATTAAAAAAACTTTATAATTCTTTTCTAAGACGTGCAACGGGAATATTCAGTTGTTCGCGGTATTTAGCAACAGTTCTACGGGCAATATTATATCCTTTTTCTTTAAGGATGTTGGTTAGTTGTTCGTCGGTTTTGGGTTTTATTTTGCTTTCAGCATCAATATATTCGGATAATATTTTTTTTATTTCCCGTGTTGAGACTTCTTTGCCTGAACTGGTTTGCATTGATTCTGAAAAGAAATTTTTTAAAAGAAACGTGCCAAAAGGAGTTTGAACATATTTACTGTTGGCAACTCTTGATATTGTAGAAATATCGAGATTAACTATTTCGGCAATGTCTTTAAGAATCATCGGACGTAAATTTTTCTCATCACCCGAATAAAAATAATCTCTCTGATAATTCATTATTGCATTCATGGTAATGAACATGGTATTTTGCCGTTGCTTAATTGCATCAATAAACCATTTTGCGGAATCAATTTTTTGCTTTACAAACATGAAGGCTTCTTTTTTCTTCTTATTCTTTTTATCCCTTGAATAATCTTCAAGCATATTAATATACGATCTGTTAAGTCGTAATTCGGGTGAGCTTTTTGAATTAAGAGTTAATTCCAGTTCTCCATTATTATTATAAATAACAAAATCGGGCATTATATAGTGGTTATTTTTTGAAGTTTCACCAAGTGAATTTCCCGGCTTTGGATTTAATTTCAAAATTTCATTAATTGCTTCTTTTAGATCTTTATTAGTGATTTCGGCTTTTTTAATTATTTTACTGTAATGTTTTTTAGTAAACTCATTAAAATATCTTTCAAGAATATGTAGTGCCAGCTTAAGGCTTTTTTCTTCAGTATTTTTTCGTTTTAACTGAAGAATCAAACATTCCCTAAGATTTCTTGCGCCTATTCCCGGAGGATCAAAATCTTGAATAATTTCAAGTATTTCCAGAATATTTTCTTTTGTTGTGATAATATTTTGTGTGAAAGTCAGATCATCAACCATCGCCTCGATATCACGATTTAGATAACCGGAATTATCAATGTTGCCAATTATATTCATGCCGATAAGATATTGTTTTTCATCAAGTGTTCTTAAGCCCAACTGAGTAATTAGGAGCTCCTGAAAACTAATTCCTGAAGAAAAAGGGATATCTTTTCTTTCGTCATCAGCGCTTGAATTATTAGCATTTAATTTATATGATGGTATATCATCCTCATCAAGATAATCGTTAAGATCAAATTCATCATCACTATTATCAGAATCTTCTGAAAATTCATCTTCAATTTCCGAATCTGAATCTTCTGTTTCAGTTATATCTTCTATATCTTCGAGGGCAGGGTTTTCCTCTATCTCTTGTTTGATACGTTGTTCAAGAGCAATAGTAGGTATCTGCAACAGCTTCATCAACAGTATTTGCTGAGGCGATAATTTTTGAAGTAATTTCTGTTGTAATCTTTGATTTAACATCACTTAACTTTACTAAAAGTATGGTCTAAAAATATTTTTTGAAAGTACAAAAATTTTATAAAAAGATCAAGTTTTTCTTTAAAATTCGGCATTTTGTGGTGCTCTTGGAAAAGGAATTACATCTCTGATATTTCCCATTCCTGTAATAAATAACATCAATCTTTCAAATCCCAAACCAAATCCGCTATGAGGAACTGTGCCAAATTTTCTTGTTTCGAGATACCACCAAAGTTCTTTTTCAGGAATATTTAATTCTCTTATTCTGCCGATAAGTTTGTCATAAATTTCTTCTCTTTGCGAACCTCCAATAATTTCTCCAATCTGTGGAAACAACACATCCATTGCTCTTACTGTTTTCCCGTCATCATTTTGTTTCATGTAAAATGCTTTAATATCTTTTGGGTAATCAGTAAGTATTACGGGTTTTTTGAAATGTTTTTCAACAAGAAAACGCTCGTGTTCCGACTGGAGATCAGCTCCCCATTCTTCAATTATATATTGAAATTTTTTCTTTTTATTTGGTTTACTGTTTTTCAAGATATTAATAGCTTCGGTGTAAGAAATTCTTTCGAACTTATCTTCCAGAACGAAATTCAACTTTTCGATAAGTTCCATTTGTCGCTCATCTTGTTTTTTGTTTTTTTCTTCATCCTGCAATCTTTTGCTAAGAAAATTCAGGTCATCATTACAATTTTCCAGTGCATATTTTACAAGATATTTTAGCATGTCCTCAGCTAAGTCCATATCATCATTAATATCAGCAAAAGCAACTTCCGGTTCTATCATCCAAAATTCGGCAAGATGACGACTGGTATTTGAGTTTTCGGCTCTGAAAGTAGGACCAAAAGTATAAACCTCAGAAAGTGCCAAAGCGGCAAGTTCTGCTTCAAGTTGTCCTGATACGGTCAGATTAGTTTCTTTACCAAAAAAATCTTTACTATAATCTACTTTTTTATCCTCGGTAAGAGGAGGATTAATTGGGTCGAGAACTGAAACTCTAAACATTTCGCCGGCTCCTTCGGCATCCGAGCCGGTAATAATCGGAGTGTGAATATTATAAAATCCTCTATCGTTAAAAAACTTATGTACAGCAAATATCATTGCATGACGTACTCTTGTAATTGCTCCAAAAGTATTGGTTCTAAAACGAAGATGAGCTATCTCTCTTAAAAATTCCAGAGAATGTTTTTTGGGTTGAAGAGGATATTTTTCAGGATCGGCTTCTCCAAAAATCTCAATTTTTTTTGCAATAATTTCAACATTCTGACCACTTCCTTTTGACTCAATTAATTCGCCATCAACAGAAATTGCAGCTCCTGTATTTATTTTTAAAATATCATTTTCATTAATTTCATTAAAATCAACTACAATTTGAATATTATGTATCACCGAACCATCATTTAATGCGATGAATGCTACATTTTTACTTCCACGTTTGGTTCGTACCCACCCTTTTACATTTACTTGTTTTCCAAAGTCTTTTGCAATTAAAAGATCCGCGATCTTTGTTCTTTTCATAATAATGACAATTTTAAAAATTTTTTACAAAAAAACGACTTTTTCACCGTATAACCAATGTTTTATTAAAATTTTGTGAAACGAAAGGAAAATCATCCATACAAAAAGCACAAATGTTTCGATATATCGAATTTGATTTTTGACAACACAAAGACAAATATATTTAAACCTATAAAGTTATTTTTTGTTCACACACGAGATTAATTGTATTTTTGGGTATTATTTAAAAATTGGACTTACAATATGGCAATATTTCAAAAATCAGTAATAAAAAAACATCTTAACAATCTTGACAAAGACCAAGTTGAAAAAGCATATCAAAAATTCAGAGAAAATTACAGCCCAGCCAAAATTGAAAAAATCAAACAACTTAAAGAAGAAGAATACCAAGACGGATTTTTAAGAGACTTATTTGTTGATGTTTTTGGTTACACTCTGAAACCTGATGATGATTATAATCTGGTAAGAGAATTTAAAAATCAAGCTGACGGTAGAAAAGCAGACGGTGCAATTGTTACAAGGGAGCATACCCCCTTGGGAGATAAAGCAATTGCAGTTATCGAACTAAAATCGACCAAAACAAAAGATTTTAAAAATGTAACAGAGCAAGCATTTGGATACAAAAATAATCAACCGGAATGTAAATATATAATTATTTCTAACTTTCATAAACTTCGCTTTTATGTTGATTACGCCAACGAATACGAAGAATTTGATTTATTCCATTTACAAAAAGAGGATTTTGAACTTCTTTACTTAATTTTAAACAAGAATAGTATTTTTTCTGATTTACCTTTAAAACTAAAAGAAGAAACCAAATTTCACGAACAGGATATTTCCGATAAACTTTACAAAGATTATTCACGTTTCAAGAAAAAACTTTTTAAAAATCTAACAAAGAATAATCCTGAAAGCAACAAGCTAACCATATTTAAAAAATCGCAAAAATTATTAGACCGTTTCTTGTTTATATTGTTTGCCGAAGATAGCGGGCTTTTGCCGCCAAATTCAATTTCGAGAATTATTAAACGCTACGAAATTCTAAAAAACGAAGATGCGTATAAACCTATTTACGATATATTCAAACAGTATTTTGAATATATGAATGTTGGAAGAAAAGGAAGAACTGAAACAGATAATATTCCTGCATATAATGGCGGACTTTTTTTTACCGATGACTTATTAGACAATCTGAAAATTGACGATGAAATTCTGATTAATGATTTGTTAAAGCTTTCGGAATACGATTTTAATACTGAAGTTGATGTAAATATTCTCGGGCATATTTTTGAACATTCGCTTTCTGAAATTGAAGAAATTACAGCAGAAATTGAAGGAACCTCAACAGATAAAACCAAAAGCAAACGAAAAAAAGATGGAGTTTTTTACACGCCAAAATACATAACCCAATATATTGTAGAAAATACAATTGGAACACTTTGTAATGAAAAGAGGAAAGAAATAAAAATTGATGAAATTGAATTTGACGGAACTTACCGGACTAAAGACGGCAAACTTTTGGCAAAAGGTAAAAAACTTTATCAAAAACTAAAAGATTATAAAGATTGGTTGCTTTCATTAAAAGTTGTTGACCCTGCCTGTGGTAGTGGTGCTTTTTTAAATCAAGCCTTAAATTTCTTAATCCAAGAACATCAAAATATTGATGATATTATTGCAGAACTAACCAACACTCCTTTGAGATTATTTGATGTTGACAAAGCCATTCTCGAAAACAATCTTTACGGAGTGGACATTAACGAAGAAAG
>JAIORY010000100.1 GCA_021107915.1 Bacteroidales bacterium
AAAAACGTAATAAATTGATAATTAAGAAAACGTAACTCCTTCCCCTAATGGGGGAAGGCTGGGAAGGGGGTAATAAATGATAATAATTATAATCGCAATAACTGCAATAATTTCGTTTCTGGCTTTTCAAAACCGGGAGCTTTCAGATAAACTCAGGTTTAATGCTTTTGCCATAAAACACGAAAAAGAAGGCTGGCGTTTTTTCTCGTATGCCTTGGTTCATGCCGACTGGACTCACCTTTTTATTAATATGTTTGTTTTGTTTTCTTTTGGTGATGTTGTTATTACTGCATTCCGGTATTACTTTGATTTAAAAGGCTTTTTCTATTTTATACTTTTATACGTTGGAGGAACAATATTTTCGGTTCTTTTTGATTTCAGCAAAAATAAAGAAAACCCATATTACAATGCAGTTGGTGCTTCGGGTGCGGTTTCAGCAGTTGTATTTTCAAGTATTCTGATCTATCCCACCGGATCGGTTTATTTGTTTTTAATTCCATTTCCGATTCCATCAGCGATATTCGGAATTTTGTATTTGGTTTATTCTGCATACATGTCGAAAAGGGCAAAAGACAATATCGGACATAGTGCGCACTTTTGGGGAGCAGTCTTCGGACTTGTTTTTACAATTATCTTAAAACCGGCTTTGGTAACAGCATTTTTTGATCAGGTGTTTTAAGTGTAAACAAATACGCAAATAAAATATATAAATAGCCGCGAATACGCTAATAACCATAAAATAAAACTTGTTTTACTTAGTGAATATTTGTAAAATATAATTCGCGTAAATTAGCGATATTAGCGGCTAAAAAAAAATACTTGCGGATTTTAGGTATTAAAGCAACTTCATATTATTCACATATCATATATAAAAATCCATATAACTAAAATTTATTTTTCATACTTTCGCCCCCACAAATAAAACGAACAAATAGTAATTATTCATTATCATGAAAAAGCTAACAATCATTTCAATAATTATACTATTAGCTAACACACTCTCAGCGCAATGGATTCAGCAAAACACCAACTACCCTGAAAATCGCAGCTTATTGGAAATATTTTTTATTGATGAAAATCAAGGTTGGGTTGTTGGAGAAGATGATACTTTTTCAAGTAGTTATGGAACTTATAATGGTGGTGAAGATTGGGAAACCTGCTTTTTATTCGGTACATTTCATAGTGTTTTTTTTACTGATGAAAACAATGGTTGGGCAGTTGGAAACGATGGAATTATCTGGCATACTAATAATGGAGGAATCGGTTTTACCGGAGTTTGGGAGGAACAGCAAAGCAATTCTAACTTGCACTTAGTTAGTGTGTACTTTACCGACTCATTAAACGGATGGATTGGAGCTTCCACATTAAGTTGTAACACCATTTATCAAATTCATCATACAACAGATGGTGGAGAAAACTGGGAAGAACAACACAATGGAAGTGGAAATTTGCTTGACATATTTTTTATTGATTCTCTAAACGGTTGGGTAGTTGGAGGTCAAAACATACTTCAAACAGTGGATGGCGGAGAAAATTGGACAAACATAAATATTGGCATTGATCATGGTCAGCTAAATGCTATTTATTTTGCGGATCAAATGAATGGCTGGATTGTTGGAGAAGGAGAGCCGCCTTATGGTATAATATTGAACACAAATAATGGAGGAGAATCTTGGAAACAACAAACAAGTCTTTCGGTACCATATCTCAATGATATTGCTTTTGCCGATTCCCTTAACGGATGGGCGGTTGGAACCGAAGGCGCAATCATAAACACAAGTAATGGTGGAGATAATTGGGAATTTCAGGAAAGTGGAACTTCAATTGACCTGTATAGTATTTCCTTAGCTGATAAGGAAAACGCATGGATTTGTGGGCGCAAATCAATAATTTTACACACAAATAATGGTGGTTTTGTAGGAATTACAGAATCCTCTAAAATCAAATCTTCTTTTAAAGTTTTTCCAAATCCAATATATAATGAAGCAATAATAGAGTTTGATTTATCCAAAACGAGCGATGTCTATTTATCGGTTTACAACTTTTACGGACAAGTAGTAAAACTGATTTATAAAGGACAAAAAAATAAAGGAAATCATAAAATTAATTGGGGTTCAAGGGATTTGCCAAAAGGTACATATTTCATCAAATTACAAACAGATGCCGGAATTTTTACACAGAAGGTTTTAATAATATCGGAATTACCATGAATTTAATGGAGAAATGATAAAAGGAATATTGGAAAACCGGCAGGGACATTTCACTATTCCATCATTTCAACATCAAGATAAAATCATTTCACATTCAATAATCAATTGAAGTCAGGATACAAAAAAAAACGTTTAATACATTTCAGATATTAACAACTATTTCCTGCTAAATTCCATATTCCGGCAACCAGTATTTCGTCTAAAACTTAAACAATTACCTTTTCTGAAATTTATCTTTAAGGAAAAATATATATCCATTCCCGTAAAATCATTTAATCCAAAGAAACCACCTAATTTATCAGTCCCAACGGTAAGAAAATATAATCTTGCAGCAATACCTATTCTTGGTGTTTCCCAGTTGTAAAGAGATAACGGTATGCTTAGTTCAATATCCGGACTTTCGTATCGTGGAGTTATTGATATCTGAGCAGGGCGCTGTAAATAGGAATTCTTAAAAACTACAGGATAAATAAAGGTGCTGTTAAAATAAATATTTTTTGAGTAATGATAATCAAATTGTACACTTAATGCAGTTGGTAATATCATTGTAATTTCGTTTTTCATTAATGATGCAGTCGGGCTGCCGAGCAAACGATTACTAATAATATTTGTCATATTGTGCATATCGTCAAAAACTAATGTATCTATTCTTTCCCAGTATTCGCTGCCATTTTCAAAAATATGTTCTTCGGTATTATTTTTAAATTTTATTGAGCCTATATCAAGCAATGAAACACCTATTCTGTAATAATAGTCTTTATATGGCTGAGTACATATATGTCTGTATTTTCTATTATCATATCCTTTTTTCTTTCTATGAAAACTAACACCAACATCAAACCCAAAACCACCACCTTTAATATTACTGCCTTCAGGGAAATCACTATTATCATAATTAATTGGCAAGGCAAAACCGAGTTTTGCATCAATATTTTTAATATCAATTGTACTGTCATTAAATACAACATAATCTACATTATCTGCCTGAAGATAAATACCGCTGTATCCAAGCAGCCTTTTTACCGTAATACCACCTGACCATTGATTTAGATATTCTTTATGAAAAATATGTGCGTAAGTCAATCCAATTTCACCCCATGCCATTGCACCAAAACTAAAATCATTATCAATATAATTAATATTAAATTGAGCAGGAAAGTTTAATCCTTCATAAGCGAAATTTGCAATTTCATAAGGCATTCTATTAACAGAAATAATCGTTCGTGCAGCAGTATGTATTGCAAAAGCATGATTGTTACTGACAACCATTGCCGAAGGTCCGTTTAAACGAACATTGGAAAAAGCATGTCTTATTTTTTTATCACGATAACGGTCAAAACTCTGATTATACTTGCCATATTTTGGAAAAACAGGTTCTTTTTGTAAATAATCTCTAAAGTGGTAATCTTCTGCATGTATATGTAAATAATTATTTTGAACAAAAATATCTCCTGATAAGAGGTTTATATCCATAAATAATTTAGAATTTACAATTGAACTCGGATTAATCATGGCTCCGTTTGAGCCGGCAAAATTACTGTTAACAATCCCAAGCATTTCCTGCGAATTGGCAATAGAAAAGGTAGAGAGAAGAAAAATTATTATTACAACTTTTTTCATTAATCAATTAAATTTCAGAATATATATCTTTAATTTGATATTTTATTTTTAAAAAACGGCAAATATAGTAATTACCAAATTATTACTATTTTTTAACGAACATTTTGTTGAAATATTTTAACAATAAAATGATACATCTAAAAAAGAGAATGTTTTATTTATTTGGATTTGGATTTTTCTGGAGTGATTTTCTGTGTTATTTTGTAGGTATTACTATTGCCTTGTTTATTGATGTTCTTTTTGAAAAAATGGATAAATAAATTTATTAGTAGAATCAATTATAAAATATTATATTAGCATTTTTTATAATTCATTTCTTATTGCAAAACACTTTTTATGATAGAAATTAAAAATTTACATAAATCATACGGAAAGATACAAGCTATTAAAGGCATTGATATCACGATAAACGAGGGAGAGTTCTATGGTTTGTTGGGACCTAACGGAGCAGGGAAAACCACAACTATAAATATTCTCAGTACTATATTAAAACCTGACAAAGGAGATGTTTTTATTAATGGAATTGATCTGAAAACAGAATCGAAAAAATGTAAAAATTTTATTGGGATAGTACCTCAGGAAATAGCATTGTACGATGATTTGTCTGCTTATGATAATTTGGTTTTTTGGGGTAAGCTGTACAAAATCAACTGCTCATTATTATCAAAACGAATAAATGAATTATTAGATTTGATGGGCTTAGAGCAGAGAAAAAATCATAAGATAAAAACTTTTTCAGGGGGTATGAAAAGAAGGATAAATATTGCGTGTGCTTTATTACATTCACCGAAAATTCTTCTTATGGACGAACCTACTGTCGGTGTAGATCCTCAAAGCAGAAATTTTATATTTGAAGCACTTCAAAAACTTCACCAACAAGGCACTACCATAATTTACACTACCCATTATATGGAGGAAGTTGAAAAACTCTGTGATAAAATCAGCATTATCGACTATGGTAAAATTATTGCTCAAGGCTCTATCAACGAATTAAAAAAACTATCGAAAATATCAGAATCAATTATAATTCACTCTGATTCTGAATTAAAAAACAAAACAGAGATAATATCTAATTCAATTGAAAACAAATTTGATGTCTCTGATGATTTTATAAAATTCTACTGTAAAAACATCAATTCCGACCTTTCTAAAATAATTAATAAATTAAATGCTATTGGTATTAATATTACAAATATTGAATTAAAAAAGACAAATCTCGAAACATTATTTTTAGAATTAACAGGAAGAAAATTACGCGATTAAAATAGAAAACAATGATAAGATTAACACTTAAAGACCTAAAATTATTTATTACTGACTTCAAAGCAGTATTATTAACATTTATGCTTCCGATAATTTTGGTAACATTGTTTACAATAGGTTTTGGAGGTATAAGCGGCGGTAGAAAATCAAATCCGATAAAATTATTAGTGTCTGATCAGGATAGCACAGAAATGACACAAAATATAATCACAAAATTAGACAGTTTAAAAGAATTAGATATTGAGCAATTGTCTCTGACAAAAGCAAAAAAAGCCATCAGAGAAGGCAAAAGAATGGCTGTGCTGACATTTTATAAAGGCTGTACTGATTCGATAAAAAATGGTAATAATGTGCCAATGGAAATATTTTACGATGAATCGCGTGAAGCAGAAATTGGATTATTACAACAAGCTTTGATATCGAATTTGATTGGAATGATTGGTCAACAAAAAATCAAAAAAAATATTTTTAATCTTATTGATGAAAAAAATGCAAATCTTTCCCCTGCTTTATTAAGTAGTATTCATCAGCAGGTTGAGGAACAATTTGAAAAATTACAATCGAAAAATGAAAATCCCGTAACACGGGGTATGTCTTTAAAGATGACAAAACTATTTGCAGATGAAGAACCAAACTGGGCTTTAATACAAGCTGTTGCAGGTGTTTCGGTTATGATGTTGTTATTTAGTGTGGCAGGCATGGGAGCTACTTTATTAGAAGAAAAAGAAAAAGGTACTTTAAAAAGATTGCTTTACTCTCCAATCAATCCATTGGAAATATTATTTGGAAAAATGCTTTATACTTTCATAATAGCTTTGATACAATTATTTATACTATTTATTTTTGCATGGTTGGTTTTTAATCTTGAAATATTTTCTAATCTTCCTGCATTAATAATGCTTTTAATAGCAACAGCTTTTGCCTGTTCAAGTTTTGGTATTTTTTTGGCATCAATTTGTAAAAGCAGAAAACAAGTCGAGAGTTTATCAACTATCATTATACTTGTTATGTCAGCGATTGGCGGCAGCATGATGCCGTATTTTTTAATGCCTCCGTTTATGAAAAAAATGGCTATGTTTTCTGTTAATCATTGGTCGATACAAGGTATGTACGACATCTTTTACAGACACTTGCCAACAATACATATTGTAAACAAATCATTAATATTATTATCAATAGGCATTATTATTTCACTAATTGCGTTAAACAGATTTAAAAAACATATTTTAAAAGTTGCTTGATAATCTATATTTTATATAACCTTAAATCTGCAAACGGATTCTCTCTGATACTAATTAGCACTTGTCCATAAAGTCAATTTTTTTGATAAAATTTTAGATTTATGATTTTAGATTTATAGATTTAAATTTTTAAATACGTTGATATCAACAAAATCATAAATCTGAATTCTAAAATCTTAAATTGTTAGAACAAGACTTTATGGACGGACACCAATTAACACTAATTTCATATCACTAAAATAATTATAAAAAAATATTTTGAGATATAATAAAAATGTTTAATTTTGCAGCTCCAAAAAAATTGGGTGATTTTGTTTGCGGATGTGGCGAAATTGGTAGACGCGCTAGACTTAGGATCTAGTGCTGCGAGGCGTGGGGGTTCGAGTCCCTTCATCCGCACTTTATTGGAAATAGGCTGTTCGAATTAATTTTTGGGAACAGCCTCTTTTTTAATATAAAAACAAAGTTTTATGGGATAATAGTATAATATTACTTTTTAAAATATTTTGATAAATGAACATTACAAAAGAAAATACAGGAGACTTAACTGCAATTCTTAAAGTTGAAGTCATTGAAAAAGATTACCAAGAACAAGTAGTAAACGTTTTAAAAGATTATCGTAAAAAAGCAAATATACCGGGTTTTAGAGTCGGGAAAGTACCTCCCGGAGTAATAAAAAAAATGTATGGTAAAGCTGTTATTGCTGATGAAGTGAATAAAGTTTTATCAGAATCTCTCCAAAAATATATTGAAGAAAATAAGTTAAATATTCTTGGTCAACCTTTACCAAATGTTGAAAAATCTGAAAATATTGATTTTGAAAAACAAAATGATTTTGTTTTCTTTTTTGATATCGGAATGTCTCCTGAAGTTAATTTAGAATTATCAGATAAGATTAAAGTTAATTATTATAAAATTAAAGCTGACAAAAAAACTGTAGATAAATATATTGAGGACATTAAAAAAAGAAACGGAACAACTATTCATCCGGACGCACCCGAAACAGGAGATACTGTTAAAGGAAATCTTGTACAATTAGATGATAAGGGACAACTTATGGAAGATGATGCTAAAAATGAAGCATTAATAAATATTGATTTCCTGAAAGATAATGCAATTCAAAAGAAATTCATCAAACTTAAAAAAGGTGATAAAATTATTTTTAATCCATTAAAAGCTACAGAAAACGAAACTCAAACTGCTGCAATACTTGGAATCAAAATAGAAGATACCGAAAAACTTAAATCTGATTATGAGTTTACACTTACTGATATTGACAGAATTGAACCTGCTGAATTAAATGAAGAGCTTTATAAAAAAACATTTCCTCATGCAAAAATTGAAAATGAAGAGCAATTACGTAAAGAAATAAAAAAGGAAGCTGAAATAGTTTTTGCTCCTGAAAGTGAAAAAATGTTTATGAATGATGCTATTGAGAAGCTAATTGAAACTTCAGAGATTTTACTTCCTGATGAATTTATGAAACGCTGGATACTTGAAAGCAACGAAGGTAAAATTACAAAAGAACAACTTGAAGTTCAATATGACAGTTATGCTAAATCTCTCAGATGGCAGTTAGTTGAAAACAAAATTATTAATGATCATAACATTAAAATAGATAATCAGGAAATCAAAACCCATATTAAAAAATTCCTGACAAGCCAAATGCCAATGCCAAAAGATGACCCTGAAGCTGACAATCGTATGAATGGAATAATTGATTCAGTTATGGAAAATAAGGAAGAGGTTAAAAAAATTAACGATCAACTTTATGACGAAAAACTAAGAGAAGTATTTAAATCAACACTTAAATTAACTCAAAAGAAAGTTACTTTCGAAGAATTTAGTAAATTAGCGCAAGAAATTAATAAATAATATACTTTATGAACGCCAACGAATTCAGAAAATACGCAACAAAACATCAAGGAATCAGTAGTTTAACCCTTGACAAATATTCATCATTTCACGATAATTATATTTCTCCTACAATTATTGAAGAAAGAAAGATGAACATAGCATCAATGGATGTTTTTTCGAGATTAATGATGGACAGAATTATATTTTTGGGTGTACCAATAGATGATTATGTTGCAAACATCATTCAGGCACAATTGCTTTTCCTCGAATCGGTTGATGCAAAAAAAGACATTCAAATATATCTTAACACTCCGGGTGGTTCGGTTTATGCCGGTCTTGGTATTTATGATACTATGCAATATATTTCATCCGATATTGCAACAATATGTACCGGAGTAGCTGCTTCTATGGGAGCAATACTTTTATGTGCAGGAGAAAAAGGTAAGAGATCTGCCCTAAAACATTCAAGAATACTTATTCATCAGCCAATGGGTGGAGCACAAGGACAAGCCTCAGACATTGAAATCACTGCAAGAGAAATTCAAAAACTTAAAAAGGAACTCTACGAAATAATTGCAAATCATTCAAAACATAGTTATAAGAAGATTTGGAATGACTCTGACAGAGATTATTGGATGACATCGGAAGAAGCAAAAAAATATGGAATGATTGACGAAGTTCTGATAAGGAACATTTAATATTAATTTACCGGAAAAATTGCAGTAGAACAATAATAATTAAACAATGCCGAAAAAAATTGACAATTGCTCATTTTGTGGTAGAAGCAGAACGGACGCAAAAATACTAATTGCCGGACGAGAAGCATTTATTTGTGATGAATGTATCGGTCAAGCTCAAAATATTTTAAGAGAAGAATTTTCAATTGAATCTGAAAAAAAATTATCTGATCTTAAAATAAAAAAACCTTTTGAAATCAAAGAACATCTTGACAAATATATTATTGGGCAGGAAGAAGCTAAAAGAGTACTTTCTGTTGCTGTATATAACCATTATAAAAGAATTAGTATTCCTGCAAATAAAGCCAAATCAGATGATGTTGAAATTGATAAATCAAATATTATTTTAGTTGGCGAAACCGGAACAGGCAAAACATTAATGGCTCGTACAATTGCCAAAATGCTTGATGTTCCATTTTGTATTGCTGATGCTACTATCCTTACCGAAGCCGGTTATGTTGGCGAAGATGTTGAAAGTATCCTTTCGAGATTGTTACAAGCTGCCGATTATAATGTAGCTGCCGCAGAAAGAGGAATTATTTTTATTGATGAGATTGATAAAATTGCCAGAAAAAGTGATAATCCGTCAATTACTCGTGATGTGTCAGGCGAAGGTGTTCAGCAGGCTTTATTAAAACTTCTTGAAGGCTCAGTTGTAAATGTTCCACCTTATGGAGGAAGAAAACATCCCGAACAAAAAATGATTCAGGTTAACACACAAGACATACTTTTTGTTACCGGAGGAGCTTTTCAGGGAATTGATAAAATAATTGCTTCGAGATTACGTACCAATATTATTGGATATAATTTTAATAAAGAGATAGAAAAAATTAATAAAGATAATTTGCTTCAATATATTTCTCCTTCCGATTTAAGAATGTATGGTCTTATTCCTGAAATAGTTGGACGATTACCTGTTGTTTCGTTTTTACATCCTCTTACAAAAGAAACTTTAAAAAGAATTCTTACGGAACCAAAAAATTCATTGGTAAAACAGTTCACAAGATTATTTGAAATGGATGATGTCAAGATTAGTTTTGATGATAAAGCACTTGACTTTTTTGTTGATACTTCTATTGATTTTAAACTTGGCGCAAGAGGTCTTCGCTCAATTATAGAAGCCACTCTTACCGATGCTATGTTTGAATTACCATCTGATAATAAAACAAAAGAATTAAAGATTACACAAGCTTATGCCCAAAAGAAATTTGATAAATCTGCAGCTTCCAAGCTTAAAGTAGCTTGATTTTATAATCACTAACTTTGTGTCATAAACTTTGTGTGAAGAGCTATAAA
>JAIORY010000049.1 GCA_021107915.1 Bacteroidales bacterium
GATGATGAAGTTTTTTACAAGAAAGCTCTTAATATGCTCAGAATATATGAAGGCTCGGTTACTAATGGCGGGATTTCAGCTTCAGATATGGCGGTTCATGCACAGGGAGTAAAAGAAATGGTTCAGTTAGATTATATTAAAGCTCGTGTTGAGCAAACTCAATATCTTGGAGAGAAACTTCTTGCAGCAGGCATTCCTATTGTTGAGCCTGCCGGAACTCACGCTATTTTCCTTGATGCAAAAAGATTTCTTCCACATATCGACCAAGATAACTATCCTGCACAAGCACTTGCTTCGGCATTATTCGTTGAATCGGGAGTTAGAGCTATGGAACGTGGAAATGTATCAAGCGGAAGAAAGAAAAACGGAGAAAATTACAGACCGAAACTTGAATTAGTTCGTCTTACAATTCCTCGTCGTGCTTATACTAACTCTCACATGGATATGGTTGCAGAAAGTATTATTGCACTTTACAAAAAGAGAGATTCAATTAAAGGCTTAAAATTTATTTACGAACCCGAGAATTTAAGATTTTTTCAGGGACGATTTGAAGAAGTATAAAAGAGCGTAGATTTTTTCAGTTCTAAAATATAGTGATACGATGACTTTAAGTCATCGTATCATTTTTTTTTCAAACCTTGATATCATTGCAAATTTTCAACAAAAATTCCATCGTATCAATTCCATCAGCATAATCCCATAATTGTGGCGATTGACCGGAACCAAATGGAATTGATGCAAAAAGTTTATTGTCATTTGCAAGCAAGCATTGAATATTCTCTTTATTTGATTTTAATCTATCCGATAATTCTTTTATATTTTCATATCTCTCATAAAATACAACCGAAATAGGTGAACTGAAAGAATCATCTTCTCTAAGCAAAAGAAAACCATTGTCGAAATGTTTTTCTTTGTTTATTAAATAAATAGATTTATAATAATCGTAATTATTAATATATTTACTTTGATTCTTTACCGATTTATATTTTTCTATTGCATTAAAAAATTGATTAAATGAATAATCCTCGGGAACAAATAATTTAGAAACATTTCGACAACCAAGTCCAAAGTGCATAAAAATATCAAAACCAAGATTCTCCAGATCTTCTTTTGATTCATTGCCTGTTAACACAGCTATCCCATTTCTGTTTTTGCGAATAATATTTGGATACTTCCCAAAATAATATTCAAAATATCTGGAAGTATTATCACTACCTGTAGCAATTATCGCTTCAAAATTTTGAAGTTTTTCTTCAGTGAAATGAATTTTATCTTTAAATTCTGACTCTATTTCGATCAAAATCTTTGAAATTGCCGGCAATAATTCACTATCCTGAGACGATAATTTCCCAACAAAATTATTTCCTGATATTAAAACACATAAGAAATCATGGAAACCAACGACAGGAATATTTCCTGCCATCACAACACCTATATTCACACAAATATTGCTTTCTTCAAGTTTTTCCCGATAAGGTTTTATCCATTCTAAAATATTTTCCTTTTTAAGACTTTCAGCAATTGAATTTAGAGCATAATGAACATTCTTTTCAATAAACCATGGATTATGATTTTTAGAGTTTTTGATGATTTTGTTGACACTGTCAAAATATTGATCGGACAAATAATTTATCTGACGGCTTTCCTTTTCAGTTGACAACTCCTTTAAAAACTCTCCAAGTTTAATAAATGCTTTAATACGATTATTAATATTCATTTGATGAAATTATATTTCATGCAAAGGTATATTATTAATGACTAAAATGTAAAATGACTGAAATGTTAAATGACTAAAATGTTAAATGACTAAAATTAAAAATGACTGAAATGTTAAATAACTAAAATTTGGAATTAAAATTTAAAATTATTTCAATAAAAACCATAAATATTTTATCTTTGCTGTTCAATTAAAAAAACAATAAAATATTTAATTAAATCTTTAAAAATCAACAATAATGAAAAAATATAATTTTTATGCAGGACCATCAATTTTACCACAGTACACTATAAAAAACACAGCTGAAGCAATTCTTGATTTTGCCGGAACAGGATTATCTTTAATGGAAATTTCTCATAGAAGCAAAGAGTTTGTAGCTGTAATGGATGAAGCTACTGCTTTGTTTAAAGACTTATTAAATATCCCTGAGGGATATTCAGTACTATTTCTCGGTGGTGGTGCAAGTACACAATTTGCAATGATTCCTTTTAATTTAATGAACAAAAAGACTGCTTATTTGAACACAGGAGCATGGTCAAAAAAAGCTATTAAAGAAGCTCAGAAAATGGGAGAGGTTGATGTTGTTGCCTCATCTGAAGATAAAAACTTCAATTACATTCCTAAAAATTACACCATTCCCGAGGATGCAGATTATTTCCACATTACAACAAACAATACTATTTACGGTACAGAAATTAAAGAAGATTTTGATATAAATATTCCTCTTGTTGCTGATATGTCATCTGATATTTTCAGTCGTCCGCTTGATGTTTCAAAATATGCAATTATTTATGGTGGTGCACAAAAAAACCTTGCTCCTGCCGGTGTTACTTTTGTAATTGTTAAAGATGAATTGCTCGGAAAAGTAGAAAGGGATATTCCTACTATGCTTGACTACCGTACTCATATCAAAAAAGAATCAATGTTTAACACTCCTCCATGTGTACCTGTTTATGCCGCACTTCAAACATTAAAATGGTTAAAAAACAATGGCGGAATTGAAGAAATGTACAAGAAAAATATTAAAAAAGCTGATCTTCTTTATAATGAAATTGACAGGAATCCACTTTTTGTTGGAACAGTTGCAAAAGAAGACAGATCAATAATGAATGTTTGTTTTGTGATGAGCGAAGGAAACGAAAAATATGAAAAAGAATTTTTCGAGTTTGCTTCATCAAAAGGAATGGTTGGAATTAAAGGACACCGTTCGGTTGGTGGATTCAGAGCATCAATTTACAATGCAATGCCTTACGAAAGTGTGGAAGCATTTGTTCAAGTGATGAAAGACTTTAAAAATAAGATTTAATTATCATTTTTGGTAATTGGTAAAACACACAAAACCTATTAATATTGATTGAATTGTTTTTGTAACTTTACACAAAGAAAAAAATCATGAATAAAAAAACCATAAAAGAACGTTTATTTAAACAGAAAAAACGTTTGAAACTATTTGGAATTTCACAAATAGGTTTGTTTGGTTCTTATGTGAGAAATGAAAACAATGACAAGAGCGATATTGATATATTAATTGATTTCTCTCCCAAAGACGAAACTTTTGATAATTTTATATCAGTTTCTGAAATTATAGAAAATTTATTTAAAGGTTATAAGGTGGAAATCACTACAAAAAAAGGATTAAGTAAATATATCGGACCATATATTATAAAAGAAGTAGAATATGTCTAAACAACCTATTGAATATTTAAAGCATATTCTTGATGAATGCGAATATATTACAGATGTAATATCCGAAAAGACTACTATAAGTGATTTACTTGAAAATGAAACATTAAAAAGAGCTGTAGTACGAAGTTTGGAAATAATAGGTGAAGCCACGAAACAAATTCCTATTGATACAAAGTTAAAATGGGATTCTATTCGATGGAAAGATATGGCTGGCATGCGTGATAAATTAATTCATGACTATATGGGAATAAATTACTCAATTGTTTGGGATGTATTGAAAAACAAAATCCCTGAATTGACCGATCAAATTAGAGAAGTAATTATGAATAATGAATAAAGGAAAACAATAAATTAAATATTAAACAATATAAATATTAATAAAATCAATAATATCATGACAAAAGTATTAGTTGCAACAGTCAAACCATTTGCTCCTGCCGCTGTAGAATGCATTAAAGAAGTATTTGAAAAAGCAGGATATGAACTCGAATTATTTGAAAAGTATGCTGATCAGTCTGATTTTGTGGAAGCTGTAAAAGATGCCGATGCAATGATCATAAGAAGTGATAAAGCCACAAAAGAAGTTCTTGATGCTGCCAAAAATTTAAAAATTATTGTTCGTGCCGGTGCCGGTTACGATAATATTGATCTCGAAGCTGCAAGTAAAAACGGTATAGTGGCTATGAACACACCCGGACAAAATTCAAATGCCGTAGCCGAACTTGTTCTCGGAATGATGGTTTATCATGCACGTAATCAATATAACGGAAAAGCAGGAACAGAATTAAAAGGAAAGAAACTTGGAATTCATGCATACGGAAATGTTGGAAAATATGTTGCCGACATTGCTAAAGGATTTGGTATGGAAATTTATGCTTATGACCCGTTTATCCCTAAAGAAAATATTGAAAAAGATAATGTAACAGCTGTTGATAGTGTTGAAGAATTGTATTCAAAATGCCAATATATTTCATTACATATTCCGGCAAATGAAAAAACAAAAAAATCGATCAATCTTGACCTTTTATCAAAAATGCCTAAAAATGCAACCTTGATAAATACTGCAAGAAAAGAAGTAATCTGTGAAGAAGACCTTTTAAAAGTTTTTGCTGAGAGAGATGATTTTAATTATATTTCTGATATAGCGCCTGATTGTAAAGCTGAGATTGAAGAAAAATTTGTAGGAAGATATTTCTTCACACCTAAAAAAATGGGTGCGCAAACTGCTGAAGCTAATATAAACGCAGGTATAGCTGCTTCAAATCAAATTATCAATTTCATTGAAAAAGGGGACACCACTTTTAAAGTAAATTGATAGAATCATTATTTACTTATGAAAAATGAAACTATCAAAACTTTATATTTTTTTAAGTTTGAGGACTTAAGGATTTATCAAAAATCACTAAATTATATTCTTTTTGTTGATGAAATAACACAATTATTTCCAATAGAATCAAAAGATATAATTACGAAATTTAACAGTTCTGCCAGAGACATTTCTCTGAATATTGCTGAAGGTTCTTCACTTAAAAGAAGTCAATTCATATTTTATCTTAAAATGGCACAAAGTGCAATTAGAAATTGTCTTATTTATACAACAATCTCTTTACGTATGAATTACATTACAAGTGATAAAAATAATGAATCAAGAAACGAACTTAAGGAAATGACAAAAATGATTGGAGCACTGATAAAATCATTAAAAGATAATAATGGCAATAATAATAATAAAAACTAAAAAATGGCAATATTAAAAGCATTTAAAGGAATTCGTCCGGTTCAAGATAAAGCAAGTTCGATAGCTTCGAGACCGTACGACGTATTAAATAAAGAGGAAGCTAGAATCGAAGCAGGAAAAAATAAATTTTCTTATCTCCATGTTATAAAACCGGAAATTGATCTTCCTGATGATATAAACCCTTATGGAGAAGAAGTTTACAATAAAGGTAAAGCAAACTTTTTTAAACTAATGGATGAAAATGTTCTCGTTCAGGATGACAAAGAATATCTTTATGTTTACGCCCAAACTATGTGGGGAAAAACTCAGTACGGAATTGTTGGATGTGCAGCTGTTGAAGATTACATGAATAATGTGATTAAAAAACATGAACTAACCCGTCCTGATAAAGAAGAAGACCGCATGAATCATGTTCGCACAAGTGGAATGAATTACGAACCCGTTTTCTTTTCTTATCCTGCTGTAAAAGAAATTGATAGCATTATAAATGAAGTTATTAAAAATGATGCAGATTATGATTTTACTTCCGAAGATGAGATTGGACATCATTTTTGGGTAATAAAAGATCAGGATAAAATTGACAGGATAATTGAGTTATTTAGTAAATTACCTGCCACTTATGTTGCTGATGGTCATCACAGAACTGCAGCTGCTGCCTTAGTTGGAAATGAAAGAAAAAAAAATAACCCAAATCATACCGGCGATGAAGAATATAATTTTTTCCTTGCTGTTCATTTTCCTGATAATCAACTTACAATAATTGACTATAACCGTGTTGTTAAAGATTTGAATGGATTATCGAAAGATGATTTTCTAAAAAAACTCAATAATGGATTTGTTGTTGAAGAAAAGGGAACAGAGATTTACAAACCTCAAAGCATTCATAATTTCAGCATGTACCTTGGCGGGAAATGGTATTCATTAACTGCAAAAGAAAATACATACGATGATAATGATCCAATAGGTGTACTTGATGTTACAATTTTATCAAACGAGATTCTTGCTCCTATACTTGATATTACAGATCTCAGAAAATCAAAAAGAATTGATTTTGTTGGTGGTATTCGTGGATTGGGAGAATTATCGAAAAGAGTTGACAGTGGTGAAATGGAAGTTGCTTTTGCAATTTATCCTGTTTCGATGAAACAATTAATAAATATTGCTGACACAGGAAACATAATGCCTCCAAAAACAACATGGTTCGAGCCAAAATTAAGAAGCGGACTTATTGTTCATTCGCTTGATTAACACAGATACTTGATACTTTGTTAGTATAAAAAAATTAAAAACCGCTAATTACTTTTAAGGTACTTAGCGGTTTTTTATATTTCCAAATAACAGAAAATTAATATTGTAAAAAATATTCTAATGCAAGAAATTATGTTTAGTATAATTGCACGTCAAATCTACTGCAATAATTCTTGTTCTTTCTGTAACTCCTCATATTTTGGATCATTTTTAATACTTTCAATCAGTAAATTTTTGCAATTAAACTTTTCTTTTCTTGCATACGCAGCATTTTTAAAATTCAAAATACCAGCAATTTGTTCAAATGAATAATCATTAAAGAATAATTCAAAAAGTTTTTTCTGTTGTGAATTTAATTTTTCGAAATGATGCCTGAATAATAAATACTCCTTATTTAAACAAATTTCTTTAAGAATCTTTTTATTATCAATTATCTCAACATATATTTCATTATCAATAAATTCTTTAGAATATCCTTTACGGCTTCTTAGCTGATTAAACCAAATATTTCTGCAAATAGAATACAAAAAGGTTATAAACGAACAATTAAGAATGAAGTCATCGTTTTCAATTTTTCCATATATTACAATTAGTGCTTCCTGAAAAATGTCTTTTGCATCATTTGTAGTGCCACTATTTAATTCCACTAAATGTTTAATTACCGGAAAAAATTCATTGTATATTTTATCAATTGTTTCCGGATTCTTATTCCGAAATCCGTTGATAATTTTTTCATTAGTAAATTCGGAGGTAATTTTTCTTGTATAAGTCATGATTGTGGATTTGTTAATAAATAAAATAAAGATTATAAATAAAGTCGTTTTTAGAAGTATCAAAGAAGCATCTTCAAAAAGTCTTAATAATTAATCAATGCCTAAAAAATTACTTAGAAAAAAGTAGTAAAATAGAGTTAAATAGTAGTTTGCTGCGAGTAAAAAAATACAGCTTAAATTTATTATTTTTCAAATTTATAAAAAAATTAATTTATATACAAATAAAATTAATATTTTTTTGAACAAATTATTCACCCTCCGGAATTTCTTTAAATTATATTTATTCAAAGAACTTTTATTATATTTGCCATTCAGAGTACACACAAAATGTAAAAATGTATTAGAACCCATTTTAACACCAAAGGTTGCGCATCATACAAAATACTAACTATCGAAAAAAATAATAATGGCATTAAGCTGGAATGAAATAAAAGACAGGGCATTAAAATTCTCAAAAGAATGGGAAGGAGAAAGCCGTGAAAGAGCTGAGAAAGACACTTTTTGGAACGACTTTTTTAATGTTTTTGGTATTTCAAGAAGACGTCTCGCAACTTTTGAAGAACCCGTAAAAAAGTTAGACAACAAGCAAGGATTCATTGACCTGTTCTGGAAAGGAACTTTGCTTGTGGAACATAAATCAAGAGGGAAAAACCTTGATGCAGCTTTTGAACAAGCATCCGATTATTTTTATGGAATAAAAGAATACGAATTACCAAAAAATATATTGGTTTCAGACTTTGAAAAATTCAGACTTTATGACCTTGATAATAAAAGCAAGCATGAATTTAATATAAACGAACTACACGAAAACATAAAACTGTTTGGCTTTATTGCTGGTTACCAAAAAAGAACATTTAAAGACGAAGACCCTGTAAATATTAAAGCAGCGGAGCTGATGGGGAAACTTCATGACAAATTAGAAGAAAGTGGTTATAAAGGACATCCTTTAGAAGTTTTCTTAGTTCGACTTTTATTCTGCCTTTTTGCCGATGATACGGGAATTTTTGAAAAAGATATTTTTAAAGAATTTATTGAAATAAAAACTAATGAGGATGGTAGCGATTTAGGTGCTTGGTTAGCCCAATTCTTTCAAGTATTGAATACGCCAACTGAAAAACGACTTAAAAATCTGGATGAACACCTGAATGCTTTTCCTTATGTAAACGGAAAGCTTTTTGAAGAAGCATTGCCTATTGCTGCCTTTAATTCAAAAATGCGTGAGATTTTTTTAGAATGTAGTGCACTTGATTGGGGATTAATTTCTCCTGCAATTTTTGGCAGCATGTTCCAGAGTGTAATGAATCCCGAAGAACGTAGAAACCTCGGAGCGCATTACACTTCAGAAAAAAATATTTTAAAACTCATAAAGCCACTATTTTTAGATGAGCTAAAAGAAGAATTTAACAAGGTTAAAAGCAATAAAAATAAACTCAAAGAATTCCATAAAAAATTAGGAGCATTAAAGTTTCTTGACCCTGCTTGCGGTTGCGGAAATTTCTTAATTATTACTTATCGTGAATTACGACTTCTTGAACTAAAAGTTTTAAAAGTACTGTACGGCACACAACAGGTAATTGGCATTGACCAAATAATGAATATTGATGTTGACCAATTTTACGGAATTGAATATGACGAATTTCCTGCAAGAATAGCAGAAGTAGCTTTATGGTTGATGGACCACCAAATGAACTTACTCATTTCGGAAGCCTTTGGATTATACTATGCACGTCTGCCACTAAAAAAATCGGCAACTATTGTTAATGGCAATGCTTTACGTATTGATTGGAACGTTTTAACAGAAAGCGAGAATTTAGATGTAACAACTAATCAAGCTAATATTATTCAATTAAACGAACCGCTTGCACATTACAATACGATAAATGTGTTTACCAAAACAGTAAATATTACACAAGGACAACTACCCATAAAAGATAATAAATGGAGTGCAAAAAATAAAGGTAAGGTTGATTATATAATGGGAAATCCTCCGTTCTATGGCACTGCATATCAAAATAAAGAACAAAAAGAAGATATGAGTATTATCTTTGATGGAGTTAAAGGAGCCGGAAATTTAGATTATGTAGCTGCTTGGTATATTAAAACTGCCAAATACATTCAGAATACTCAAACAAAAGTTGCATTCGTATCTACTAATTCTATTTCGCAAGGTGAGCAAGTGAGTATATTATGGAATGAATTATTGAATACATATAAAATAAAAATAAATTTTGCTCATCAAACCTTTAATTGGAGAAACGAAGCAAAAGGAAATGCCGCTGTTCATGTGGTAATTATTGGTTTTGCCAATTTTGATTCTAAAAATAAATCTATCTTTCAATACGAAAATATTAAAGCTGAACCTCACGAAATAAAAGTAAAAAATATTAGCCCGTATTTAGTTAATAGTAGTGACTTTTTAATTCTTAGAAGGAGTAAACCTATACAGTCAATACCTGAAATGGTAAAAGGTAGTTCCCCAACTGATGGAGGACATTTAATTTTAGATGACGATGAAAAAAAGGAATTTTTAAAAAGAGAACCAAAAGCAAGAAAGTTTATTAAACCTTATGTTGGTAGTAGAGAATTTATTAATAATATCCATAGATGGTGTCTATGGTTGAAAGACATTACTCCACATGAACTAAAAGAAATGCCATCTGTAATTGAAAGACTTAATCTCGTTAAAAAAATGAGATTAGAAAGCAAAAAAGTATCAACACAGAAATGGGCACAATATCCATCATTGTTTATAGAAGAAAGACAACCTGCAGAAAACTACATTATTATACCCAGAGTTTCTTCTGAAAAAAGAAATTATATTCCTATGGGATTTTTAAACAATGATACTATAGTAAGTGATAGTGCAATTGCCCTACCAAAAGCTAATCTATATGTATTTGGTATGTTAATTTCCAAAATGCATATGACTTGGGTTAAATACGTTTGTGGTCGTTTAAAAAGTGACTTTAGATATTCAAATACAATCGTCTATAACAATTATCCTTGGCCAAAAAACCCAAGCGAAAAACACAAAAAGAAAGTAGAAG